>CAKUKJ010000067.1 GCA_934662525.1 uncultured Coriobacteriales bacterium
GCTTGCAGGCGGTCGATGCTCGAGCCGACGGCGTAATAGACCTGCGTGCCCTTCTTGTTGCCCGCCTCGTCGAGGTATTCCTGCAGGCTGATGAGATGGCCGTGTTTGGCCGACTGATAGAGCAGAAGGTCGTGCAGCACGTTTGTGAGGTCGCCGCGGCTTTGGCAGATGGCGAAGCGAAAGCCCGTGCCGTACTGCTCGAAGAGGCGTTCGTAGGCGGGGCGGTCGGCCGTCATCATCTCGCGCAGGCTCTCAAGCACGCTGCGCTCGATCTGGCGGGCGATGATCTGGATGCGGCCGTCTTCCTGGATGGACTCGCGCGAGACGTTGAGGCGGATGTTGCGCGTGTCCACCACGCCTTGCACGAAGCGCAGGTGGCTGGGCAGAAGGGCGGCGCAGGTCTCGTCGATGAGGACGCCGGCGCTGTAGAGCTTGAGGCCGTACTTGAAGTCTTTGGAGTACAGCTCGGGGTCGGCCTGGGCGGGCACGAAGAGCAGCGCGTCGTACTCGATGGTGCCGCGCGCATGCACCTGCACGCAGCGCAGGGGCGCCTGCGGGTCGCGGAACTCGAAACGATAGAAATCCTCGAGCTCGCCTTGGCCCACGGAGTCCTGCGGCTGGGCCCAGATGGGCGTCATCGAATTGATGACCTCGCGGCTCATCTGGGTCTCGTCGCGCACGAGCGCCCCCTGGGCGTCGAACGACTCGGCCGCCATGTCCACGGTGATGGGGTAGCGGATGTAGTTGCTGTAGCGCCGCACGAGGTTCACGAGCGAGCTTTGGTCGAGGTAGCGCTCGAGGTTCTCGTCGGACGTGCTGGGCCGTATGTGCAGGATGACGTCGGTGCCCGGGGTTTCTCGCTCGGCGGGGCTTATCGTGTAGCCCTCCACGCCGTCGCTTTCCCACTGGAAGGCCCGGTCGCTTCCGAGGGCGCGCGAGACGACGCGCACGTGGTCGGCCACCATGAACGCGCTGTAGAAGCCCACGCCGAACTGCCCGATGATGCCGACGTCGGCGGCCTGCCCGGACGCGCCTGTACCCTCCTCGAGCGCCCGGCGCACCTCGGCGCTGCCGGAGTGGGCGATGGTGCCCAGGCAGTGCTCAAGCGCCTTCTCGTCCATGCCGATACCGGTGTCGCTCACGCAGAGCTCACGTTTCTCCTGGTCGAAGGCCAGATGGATGCCCAGCTCGTCGTGCTCGTGGCCGGCCTCGAGGCGCACCTTGTCGCAGGCGTCGGAGGCGTTGGAGATGAGCTCGCGCAGGAACACCTCGTGGTTGGTGTAGATGGAGTTGATCATGAGGTCCAAGATGCGCTTGGACTCGGTCTTGAACCCTTGCATTGACGTCCTCCTCAGGCGGGCTGCGGGGTGTTTATGCTAGTAGGTCGGCAAGCGCGCTTTTGTCGGCCGGCGCGGGCTCGACGCCCGCCTCTTTGAGGAGGAGCGAGGGGGTCACGAGCGCGACGCGCCCGCCCGGCACCGCCGTGATGCGCGCAACCTGCATCTTCGAGCGCTCGGCCACCTCCACGGTGGTGCGCGTGAAGGTGGAGACGACAAGCGTCTCCTTGGCTGCGGCCGCCGCGACCCGTGCGCAGGTGCGGTCGTGCGCCAGGGCCTTTGCGCGGGCGCCGTCGGTCTTGCCGATGTCGAAGCAGTCTTTGCCGGGCGCCATGCCGTCTACCATGCCGGCCATGATGACGAGGGGGCAATCCTGCCCGACGAGGTTCTCGAAGAGCGCGATATGGACGGCGCCGGGCGCGCCGGCGCCTGCGCCCTCGAGCCAGTCGTGCATGGCGTTGAGGAGCAGGGGGGCGTCTGCGTCTTCAGGCAGGACCGACACGAGGGGTTGCATGCCGGGCATGCCCGCCAGGCCCACGCCTGCGGCCAGCTCTGGCCCGCGCAGCGTCCTTGCGCGCTCCACAAACTCCCGGCCTTGACGCATGCGCTCGGCCACAACCTCACCTTTGATGACGCTTTCCTGCCCGTCGGTCAGCTCGTCGAGCACGTCGCATACGTCGCGACCCCCATCCCAGGCGAGTTTGTAGATGTGCGCCCAGACTTCGCTGTTGGTGATGGCGTTGTCGAAGCCCGTCCATGCGCGCCAGGCCAGCGGGTCGGACTCGTCGCACAGAAGGCGCAGCTTGACCCATGCGCTGGCCGCCGCGTGCATGCCGGCCTCGCGCGGGTCGCCTCCCAGCTTGCGGCCCAGGCCCGCAGTGTCCACCTTGTACCCGTGTGCGCCGAGGGCCTTCTCCACGAAGCCGCCCCAGCGCCGCGTGGGCACGGCAACGGTCACGTCGGCGGGCGTGCGGCCGTCACCGCTCTCGCACCAGGCGTCCGCGAGCTTGCAGAGGCCGGCGAGCTCCTCGTCGGGCGTGGGCCACTCCACGAACTCGGCCCCGGCGGCCCCGATGCCCCCGACGTCCCCGGTGGCCTGCGTCGAGTCCCCCGCCTCGCCGTTCAGCGCCCGCTCGAAGGCGAGCGCCCCCGCAGGGCCCACCTGCCCCGTGAGCTCGAGCACCTCTGCGCCCTTGCGCACGCGCTCGAAGCGCTCGAAGCCCTCGGGGTTGGGGTAGTCGGTGTTTGCCTTGACGGCCGCATCCTGGCGGCCGAACACCATGAGCTGGTCACGTGCAAGCAGGGCCATGCAGGTCTGCTCGGCGCGGGAGAGGTTCTGGAAGTCATCGACCAGCACATGGGAGAAGCGCCGGCCGAACGTCGCGCCCTGCGCGCTTTCCAGAAAGTTCGCGCACAGGTAGGGCAGCTCGTGGCGAAGCGTGCCGCCCAGGCTTGTGAGCACGCGACGCGCGTAGGCTAAAAGGTCGGTCTCCTCGCCGCGCAGCAGCCAGTCGGGCTCCTGCTCCATGTTGCTCCACTGGGCGAAGAAGAAGAGCAGCATGTTGTGCAGGCGCTGGTTTTTCTGGCCGAGGGTCTTAAGGTCCTCAAGGAAGAAGGTGTACTCGACGTCGGTGAGCACGCGGGCGCGCCTGCCGGTGAGCACGGCGACGGCGGGTGCGTCCATGACCTGCTCGCACACGTCGATGGCCCGGCTCACGTGGATGCAGGCTGCCTTCTCCTGCAGCTCCGCCCCCACAACAAGGTCCTGCAGCCGCGTGCGGAACGCCTTTGCGGCCCCGCCCGTCGTCACCACGACGAGAATCTGCTCGGGCTCCACGCCCTCCTCGAGCAAGCGCCTGCAGCGCAGGGCGCAGGCCAGCGTCTTGCCCGAGCGGGCCGGCCCCGTGACCTTTGCGAGCCGACCCCCGTAGGTTGCGATGTCTTGAACCTGCATGGCCGCCCCCTATGCCACGAAGGCTTCGGCCTGGGAGTCGAACTCGCGGGTGGAGCCGTCGGCGTACACGACGCGCCACAGGTGGTAGTCCACCGCGAAGTCGGCTTCGCGCGTGCCGTAGAGCGCGTCCCATTCCTCGCGGGAGAGGGGCGGCACCTCAAGGGGGCTCACGCGGCGGTCGTAGGGGTCCTCTTCGCCTTCGGCCTCACCAGCCTTGCCGTCCTCGCTTTCGGCGGCCTCGTCGGCCCCGTCCTGCGCGGCGGCATCCTCGCGCTCCTGCTCGGCCTGCACAAGCTCGGGCGACTCCATGAAGCGCTCCTGCGCCTGCGCCTCGGCCTCTTGCCGTGCGGCCTCCTCGGCTGCCGCCTTCTCCGCCGCTGCGGCCGCCTCGGCCTCCTCGCGGGCGCGCCTTTCCTCGGCGGCCTGCGCCGCCTGCTCGCTGTAGGCCTCGGGCGAGGGGGCCACCACGCGCACGGCCTGCCCCAGCGTGCCGGCTGCCAGCGCCGCGCGGATGTGGGTCGCCATGTGCGCGCACTCGGTGGGCACCGCGCCGTTTGAGTCGAGCAGGAACTCGAACGTCACGGCGCCGCGCTCAAGTTCGAACTCCATGGAGGCGAAGGGGATTTCGGCCAGGCCCTCGCGACGGCGGCGACGGTTGTGGGCGATGAGGTTGTTGGAGACCTTGCGCATGGTGGAGAGGATGTGCTGCTCCATGCGCTCTGCCCAGTTGGCGTCGGACTCGCCCCCGTCGGCGGCGAGGTAGGGGCGCGCCCCGTACTTCACCTTTATATGGATGACGTTCTTGGGGGTCTCGCCTTCCGAGGTGGTGTGGGTGCGCACGAGAATCTCGCCCACATGCGTCCAGGAGCGCACGAGGTCGAGCTTGAGCTCCTCGTCGAAGCCTTCGTTTGCCATGTCGAAGATGATGAGGTTTGAAGGATACGGTTTCATTGCCATGATGGTGAGCCTTTCTCTCCCATGTGTCCCCGTATCGCCCGGCATGGTGCTTGAGCAGGCGATTCGTTGTTTGTGTACTCACCATATCCCGCGCTTTTCGTGCGACGTACCCCCTTTCGTATGAGATGGGCCGGCCGGTGCGTTCATCCGTTTTTGGAGATTTTCAGCCTTTGGCGCCTCCCTACTATGCAAATCGCACCAACGATTCGGCGCGTCGTGGCACACGCGGGGCGGGCATGCAGGACTGGGCATGCGGGCAACGCGGGCTTGCGGCGCGGATCTTTGGGAGCCTCGGGGGTTGGAGAGAGCCCAAGGGGTTCGCGCACACCAGAGTCGGCAGGCGCACGCGCCATGAGCGTGCGGGCGCTTGCGACACACACCAATGAAGGAAGGGAAGGAAGGCATGAACAGTTTCACGCTATCGCGTCGCAGCTTCGTGAAGGCGGCAGCAGTCGCGGCCGTCGCGGCGTCGGTGCCCTTCGCGTCCACGCCCTCTGACGCTCTGGCCGAGGGGACCGACACCGGCCAGGCAACGGACGTCCAGCACATCCGCTCGTGCTGCCGCGCCTGCGGCAAGAACGAGTGCGGCGTGTGGATCACCGTGGAAGACGGCATCGTCACCAAGATCGAGGGCGACGAGCAGTCTGCGCACAGCCGCGGCCACTGCTGCTCCAAGGGCCAGTCCTCCATGCTCGCCCTCTACCACCCCGACCGCCTGCGCTATTGCCAGAAGCGCACGAACCCCAAGGGCGAGGAGGACCCGGGCTGGCAGCGCATCTCGCTGGCCGAGGCCTTCGACGAGTCCGGCGCCAAGTTCAACGAGATCGTGGCCAAGTACGGCGGCGAGTCGGTGTTCTCCGCCGGCGGCACCTCGCGCATTTGGTCCATGGCCCCCTATGCGGCCTTCAAGAACCTCTTCGGCACGCCGAACTCCATCACCGCCCAGCAGATCTGCAAGGGCCCGCGCCACTTCGCGACCATCATGACCGACGAGAACGCCTCCTCGTGGGTCGAGATCGAGCAGCAGCCCCTCGTCTATATGCAGTGGGGCACCGCCGTCGAGTACTCCAACTACGACTCCTCGTGCCGCGGCGTGGTTGACATCGCGCAGCGCGCCTACAAGCACGTCCTCGTCGACCCGCGCATGACGCCTCTGGGCAAGGAGGCCGACATATGGCTGCCCCTGCGCGTAGGCACCGACATGGCGCTTCTGTGCGGCATGCTGCGCTGGGTCATCGACAACGAGGCCTATGACGACCTGTTCGTGCGCCGTTGGACCGACGCCCCGTTCCTGTGGAACCCCGAGGAGGACGGCCGCACCGAGAAGGGCTGGCTGTGGGAGTCCACCGGCGGCATCGACCTTACCTCGCGCCTCATCACCGAGGCCGACTGCGACCCCGACTGGGTGAACCAGTACTGGGACTACGAGGGCCGCTACCAGCGCTTCATCGTGTGGGACGAGAATAACGACAAGCCCACCTACTGGGACGCCGAGCAGTGCTGCTGGGAGGGCGAGCGCCATCGCATCCCCACCACGGGCACCTGGATCGAGCATCCCTACAAGCCCATCATCGCCGACGCCTGGCTGCCCGACCCCTCGCAGTTCGCCGACCCCGCCGACGCCACCTACGACGAGTACTGGCACCCCGGCAACGAGGGCGGCAAGCGCTCCAACCCCGCCGGCCTGCCCAAGAGCCCGGCGCTCACGCCCGGCGGCGTCGAGATCAAGCTGGCAAACGGCAAGACCATCACGGCCCGCACCGCCTGGGAGTCGTTCATCGACAACCTCGAGGAGAACACGCTTGAGTACACCGCCGAGGTGACCGAGGTTCCCGCCGAGAAGATCGAGGAGGCCTGCATCGCCTACACGACGCGCCTCAACCCGCTCTACGGCAACGGCGGCATCCACTACCAGCTCGCCATCGACCACAACGGCCACGGCGTGCAGAACTCCCGCGCCCTGCAGATCCTGTCCACCATCACCGGCAACGGCGACGGCCCCGCCGGCAACCGCGGCGCCACCAAGCACGAGCTTGCCACGCAGCCCGGCTGGGACAACTTCATGCTCAACATGCCCGAGAATCCCAAGACCTGGGGCCTGGACGACTCCGTGGTGGGCCCGGTGGCCTTGGGCAACACGCCCCGCAACCTCACCATCGACGAGCAGATCCCGCTCATCCAGGATTGGGTGCAGCAGCTCGTGGACGAGGGCTCGCCCCTGGCCGAGCGCTACGGCAACCATGTCCCCACCGAAGAGGAAGCCTACTGGATCGCCGACCGCAAGGGCGGCGACTACCAGCCCAGCTCGCAGTGGCCGCTCGACAAGACCGTCGTCGAGCGCAACGAGAAGATGATCGGCTCCGACCGCTTCCCGCTCACGAAGTACTGGTCCAACTGGGCGGACGCCACCGCCATCTACGACGCGTGCCGCAACATCAACTCGATGTACCAGATCCACGGCGAGGTCTGCATGTCGGGCGACTTCATGCACTCCTCCAACCTTATCGAGGCCTGGGAGGCCCAGAAGGCGCTTGACTTCTACCTCGACTTCAACCTGTGGAGCTGCCCCAACAACGGCAACGCCGACATCATCATCCCATGCGCGCACTGGCTCGAGGTCAACTGCCCGCGCGCTTCTCAGGGCGCCGGCGGCATCTTCGGCCTCGCGCAGCGCGCCGTGTATCCCATCGGCGACCAGACCTGCGACTTCATCAGCGCCGTGTGCCTGTACAAGGCCATGGGCGTGCCGTACAACAACACGGTCGAGGGCCTCGACGAGTGGTTCGACATGGACTACAACAACTTCGTCCAGATGGGCGGAGACGTGGACTACGACCAGCAGGAAGTGCAGTACCTCACCGCTAACGTGAAGTACTGGGCCATGCCTGAGTTCCCCGACGGCATCGACTTCGAGAGCTACCGCGAGAAGTTCCAGGAAGAGGGCTGGTTCGACGCGCGCACCTACTATCCCGAGCGCTGGGGCACCTACCGCCGTGCCGAGATGGGCTACCGCCGTCACTCCAAGAACCGCGAGCTGCGCCCGCTGTTCGACGAGAAGCCCGGCTTCTCCACGCCCACCGGCAAGACCGAGATCTGGTCCACCATCTGCGAGAGCTACATCGGCGACGACGCCCCCAACTTCTACGAGCAGTGCATGCCCTCCCGCGCCGAGTGGGACAAGCACATTCCCGACGTGGAGAAGTTCCCGCACTGGTTCGAGCCCAAGAACTCCCGCATCTCCAACCCCGAGCTCTACGATGCCTCCCGCGTCGACGAGATCAAGCTCTCCAGCGAGGACTACCGCAACCAGTCCTTCGCAAGCCACCCCGAGTGCGACCTCACCGAGTCTGGCGAGGACAACCTGCTCGAGCGCTACAAGGAAGAGCTCGTCAAGAACCCCGGCAACGTGTTCTGGGGCACGACCGGCTCCCGCCAGCCCGTCTACTTCCACTCCGAGCACAGGCAGCTGCCCTGGTGCCGCGAGCTGTGGCCCGCGCCGCGCCTGGAGATGAACCCCGAGGACGCCGCACGCCTGGGCTTCGAGCAGGGCGAGTGGGTCTGGATCCGCAGCCCGTGGGGCGCCGTGCGCGAGATCATCGACCTGTACTACGGCATCGCGCCCGGCACGGTCAACGCCAACCACGGCTGGTGGTACCCCGAGTTTGACACCGCCGCCCACGGCTTTGACCAGGTCAACATCAACTGCATCATGGACAAGTACGCCCAGGACCCGGTGGGCGGCGCCAACCAGATGCGCGGCGTGCCGATGCTCGTGTACAAGGCCACCGAGGAGAACACGCCCAACGGCACCATCGTTCCCTCCGTCAAGATGGCCGACGGCACCGTGGTGGAGGCCATCTGCGACGCGTCCGACCCGCGCCTGAAGGAATGGCTCGCCAACGACCCGCGTATCAACGACGCGACGATCGACCTGACGTTTGCCAGCGCCACCGCCCAGGGCCTCACGCCCATGAGCGCGCTGCGCGGCTAAGCTGACCCGTGCGAGGCCGTGTCCCCGAGCGCATTGGGCGCTGGGACGGCCTGCCCCAAGGGGCACGGCCTCGCCATTCATTGAGAGGAGGACTGCATCATGGCTAACTATGCAATCGTCACCGACCTGAACCGCTGCGTGGGCTGCCTTGCCTGCACCGTGGCCTGCAAGGTCGTGAACCATGTGCCTGTGGGCGACTTCAGGATCAAGACCATGCGCGTCGGCCCCAACCCCATCGAGGGCGGCTCGGGCCATTTCCCCGACGTGGAGATGTACTTCCTGCCCATGCAGTGCCAGCACTGTGAGAACCCCGAGTGCGTCACCGTGTGCCCCACCGGCGCCTCGTTCAAGGACGAGAACGGCGTCATCCGCGTGGACCGCGAGCAGTGCATCGGCTGCCAGCTGTGCATGAGCGCCTGCCCCTACGGCGTGCGCTACCTCGACGAGGAAGCCAACGTCGTGGACAAGTGCGACCTGTGCGCCGACCGCGTGGAGCAGGGCCTGCTTCCCCACTGCGTGTCGCAGTGCGCGGCGCGCGCCCGCTTCTTCGGCGACCTCGACGAGGGCGTCGGCGAGTTTGAGGGCCCGGCTGCCCCCAAGGACCCCAAGGCCGTGGGCTACGACGACATGATGAAGGCCCGCGTCAAGTTCAAGGACTACGTGGAGGCCTACGAGGAGACCGACATCCACAGCATCGTGGACTCCGGCAACGGCCCGCACGTGCGCTACCTGCTGCGCGCCCCGCGCAAGTGGCGCGAAGAGGACTACCCGGTGCTCTCCGCCCCGCAGACCGTCGAGGCCATCTGCGACGCCCAGAAATAGAGTTGCGGAACCTGGCCTGCTGCGTTCTCGGGAGGCTCACGTACATCTAGTACATCACAGATGCGCACCGCGCGCATCGCCTCCCGACGCCTTGCAGGCCAGAACCCGCCTTTTGAGGAGCTGCGGAACCTGGCCGGTTGTTTCTGCTGGAAGGGCCCTCAAACCCAGGCCGGCCAGGTTTGACGGCTTGTTATATAGAGGTATGCGAATGCCCGTCTTGCAAACGAAGGAGGTTTGCGAGGCGGGTATTTTTGTTTTATTGAGTTGATAAAATTCTAGAAAAAGAAAAATTGTCCAATAGAATAGACGATATTATCTTAATAGACTTGTTTGACGTCTGAATTGGAGGCTTTGATGATTGAGCGCTCTTGGTAT
>CAKUKJ010000068.1 GCA_934662525.1 uncultured Coriobacteriales bacterium
GGCGTAAAGTTGATGGTGAGTTAGCCTGGGCTCCCTAGCCTGCGGCGACCATTCCTCCGTCCAGGTTCGCGGCGAATTGCACCTCCGTGGCGAGCGCCGAGACGCTCGCGCGGGGCGGCTCCCAGCCGCGTCCCTCGGACTTTACCACATGCGTCGGCGCGAGGCGGGCGAGGGCCGCGAGCTCCCGCTCGGCGCGCCCCCTTCTCCTCCTGGCGGTCATCGAGCCCTCGCGGGTCTGCCTGGGCACCGCGCGGCCCGAGTGGGTGCGGGAGCGTATTCGCGCCATGTCCGACGCCCCGCGCCGCGACCAGGCGCACGGGAAGCTGTCCATGCGCACGCCGTAGAGGTGCTGGTTCTCCGACCCCGTCGTGCCCAGCGAGGGGCCCTCGACGTCGATGAGCTCCATGTTGTTGCGCAGGTAGGCGGCCACCTGCCGGGAGCGCTCGGGACGGGAGAGGCCCAGCTCGGCGCAAGCCTCCATCATGGTGGCCACGGCCTCCTTCCCGCCGTCCCACAGGGCGTCGACGAGCTGCCAGCCGAGCCCGAGGTCCTCGCAGCAGGACATGAGGGCGCGGTTGACGTGGAAGGGGTCGAGGTGCGCGACCGCCTCGCCCTTGGGGAGCCACCCCCCGATGTCCTTGCACCAGGCCTCCCCGTCGCAGCCGACGTGGACGGTCTCCACGGCGGACAGGTCGTAGGCCGTCCCCACGGCCGCCACCGCCTCGGGCGCGAAGCGCGAGGGCGGGGCCACGCAGGCGTGCCGGGCGCATCCCACGCGCGCGACCTTGGACCCCGCCGCCTCCTTCCCGGAATACGCGACCACGGCCTTGACCTCGCACCTCGCGGCGGACTCGCGGTCCTTCCCCTGCAGGTTGAACCAAGTGCCGTCGGCCTCCACGCACAGCACCGGGCTCTCCTGCGAGCCGCCGGGCAGCACGCCGTCGGAGTACAGCGCGGCGGCCAGGGAGGCGTCCTCGTCGGCGCACAGGTCGCCGGCGACCCTCATCAGGCGCATGACCGCGCTGGCGCTGACGGCCGAGCCTCCCGAGCGGGCGAGCATGCGCCCGGCGCGGGCGTAGGACACGTCCGAGGCCAGCTCCACCAGAAGCGAGGCCGCCGAGGGGGACACGCGGGCGCCGTGCGGCACGTCGAGCGCGTCCAAAAGCGGGCAGAAGGGCAGGCCCAGCCGGTCCACGCAGCGCGTGGCGCGGAACCCCACGTCGCCCAGCCTCGTGGCGAGCGTCCGGCGGCGCCTGTCGTGGGCGCGGGCGCCCTCGGGCAGGGCGCCGCGCAGCTCGAGGTCGCGGCGCTCCAGGGCCGTGCCGTAGGCCCTCGCGGCCAGCGAGTGCGTCAGAGCGAGGGCCTCGTCCTCGAACGACTCGAGGGTCTTGGGGCCCTCCGCTGCCAGAAGCCCGTAAAAGGCGTCGGACAGATATTCAACGATCTTGTCGGGCAGTGTATCATTCTCGGGCACGGGGCCCTCCTCTTTCCTCTCAGCTTGGTCGCCGACAAGGATACGGGAGCCCCCTTCCATATGGCCCAATCCCCAAAAACTTTACGCCGTGCGATTTATACCGCTTTTCCTTCTGTATACCACCCGTAAATCAGTGCCCGTAGGAAAACAAAACCCGATGAAACTACCCCGTCTGGCCTGTACCAATCCGAATGTTTCAATGTCCTGCTGGCAAGGTTCCGTAGTTCAATTGCCTTATGCGCACGTACGGTTGGTGCGGACACCTCCTGATGCACATATAGCGTGGTAGCAATATGCTGCATACGCTCGTTGCTTAGCTTCGTTTGCCTCGCGCTTTTCTGGATGCCAATCTCGGCAACGGCACATTCAACCGCATGACGAGTGTGGTGAGTTGCACTGCCGGCTTTCATATCGTTCAGAATACAGCTATTGTGCGCACACGCATTGCGAAGACGCCTAATCGGCTGCAGCAAATAAAAATCATCCTTGAGCCTCTTGTTCTCCAGACGCTTGGCGCAAAACTCGTAGAACTGAGCGAAACAGCCGAATGAAACTAGCTCAAAGAACTCCCAAACCGCATAGTCTCTGTCAGGGTGGTGTGTAATTATGCCCTTGGTATAGGGAGCGTAAAGACCCCTGTCAATCTCCTTGATGATGGGGTTCGACCCAGCTTCAATTGACCCGTTTGCCTCAATGAAGTCCCGAACTATCGCATACCCATCTTCCCCGTTCTGCTCGAGTGCATTCAGCAAACGCATTTTCGAATAGTGCTCGATATCAATAGTGAGACCTAGAAAGATGTTTCTAAGCTCCATGTCAATCACCGAGATATCAACGAGCATCCCGAAGTCAAGACCGGCATATTTACCATCGTTCTTCCCACCGACACACTTTGGAAAGTTAGACCGATACGAGCGAACCCTGAAGAAGTTGTTATGCAACTGCAGGTAGGACTCGGCATCAGCTTCTGACCAAAAGTCGAATGTCACACCCTTACTCTTCAGCTGGTTAACCTGCTCATGGGGCGTGAGCCACGGTCGGCGCCTGGCCATATCTTCCAGCATGGAACCTCCAAAGCCCGAATACGCAGGCGAAGCAAAGTTTAGAGCGGAAGAGGCACCGGGGCAACCAAACCTCCCAAAACCATCCGGCGTTCGGGAAAAGGGCTTTTCGCTGTCCCGGAAGGCGTCCAGGACGGTGTTGAGCTCTCCGGCGACGCGTGGCTTAACGAGGCCTGCGTCGGTGCCCCGACGGGAAGTCGCCACGAGGACTGTCCGGCACCCTGGCGTACGTCAGGGTGTCCATGGACGGCGCGGGCAAGTCCGTCTTCGTGGTCGAGGGCAACAGGCACAAGCCATGTCGAGGGATCCTAGAGACCTTCGGAGCGGGATTGCCCCCG
Source organism: uncultured Coriobacteriales bacterium (assembly GCA_934662525.1). Taxonomy (GTDB): domain Bacteria; phylum Actinomycetota; class Coriobacteriia; order Coriobacteriales; family UMGS124; genus UMGS124. The sequence goes on from CAKUKJ010000068.1 coordinate 2,874, forward strand.
AGTCGCACCCTTATGCTCAAAATCAAAATGCTCAGGTTTTCGTGCTCTTGGCGCTCAATTCCCAATGACCACTCGGACCACTTCCTGGACATCAACACGTGGACGGGCCGCCTGAGGAGGATGGAAATAACGCAAAGCATGTCGCGCAAGGGCAACTGTCTGAACAACGCCGCCACCGAGCAGGTCTTCGGGCACCTCAAGGACACTGATAATGGGAATCGCGCTATCGGCGATGATCATCGACGAAAACGCGCATGAGCCGACGCGATGGCCCGTTAAAGGACTGCCGTCGATTCCAGCGACTGGCCTCAACTCGAAGAGCCTCGCGTCAGCCCCGGCCAAGGCCGGCCAATGACCTAATAGGAACATGGGCTTGGGCATGTGGACCTGGCAACCCGCATGGTACAGCCCCCGTCAGTGTTCTGTCTAGCCAGCCTTTGGTCCGGAGCATCGTGTAGGCGTTGATTCGAAAGGCTGAGCATGACCGAGTTCGAGAAAAACCTCGTCTTCGCCGGTGTCGACACCCATAAAGACACCCACACCCTCTGTCTCCTCGATTACATGGGGAGAGCGGTCGGAACGCTCGGGTTCCCCGCGGACGCGAAGGGGTACGACGCCCTTGCCGAGAAGATAGGAGGCCGGAAACGTGCGTCGGCATCGGCGTCGAGGGAACGGGCTCGTACGGGGCGGGACTGACCCGCCGGCTTGTTGAGCTGGGCTACTGTGTGTACGAGGCGATGGTTCCGGGACGGGCGGAGCGAAAGCCGGGCCGGCCGAAGAGCAATCCCACGGACGCCGAGGTCGCGGCACGGCAAGTTCTCGCGAGGGTCAACCTCTCGAAGCCCAAAGACCAAACCGGTCGGACGGAGGACCTCCGACAGCCCATGGTGGCCCGCGATCGGCTCGTGCAGGCCATGTCCACCATGATAAACACGGCAAAATCCCTGACAGCAACGGCACCGGAGGGTCTAAGCAAGTCCCTATCGGAGCTTTCCAGAAAGGGTTTGAGGAACGCCCTCGCAACGCTCGATCCTGATGCCGGTGGGGCAGTCCTGGCTCTGGGCTCGCTGGGAAGGGCCTGGGATCTTCAGGACCGGGAGGCGAGCGCCCCCGAGGAGAAAACGAAGGGGATCCTGGAAGCGGACGCCCCTGCGCTGCTCGAGACCTTCGGATGCGGCACCGTTTCCGCCGCGGCCCTCGCCGTGGCGGGCGGCGGAAATCCGGAAAAGCTGAACAGCGAGGCCGAGCTCGCCTCTCTATGCGGAGCGGCCCCGCTGCTGGCGAGCTCGGGGAAAACGGAGCGGCACCGCTTGAACAGAGGGGGGCGATAGGCGAGCCAACAGGGCGCTTTACCAGATCGCCGTGACCAGGATGTCGCACGGCCAGAGAACCAAAGACTGCGTCGAGAAGCGCAGGCGCGAAGGAAAGTCCAAGAGGGAAATCATACGATGCCCCAAACGCTGCATCGCGCGCGAAGTGTTCCGGGCCCTGCGCCATCCGTTCGAGATCAGGGGGCCGTCGTGGAAGGGTCTGCGCCCGGCAGGGCAGGCCTTGGGCATCACTTTGGTCGAGGTGGGCAAGGCCCTAAACGTTGGGCTCCAGAAGGCAAGCCACGCGGAAACGGGCCGGCTTATGAGCGCTCGGTTCCTGGAAGAGTGCGACGCCTGGCTGAAAGCTCAAATGAAAGTAGCTAGTTGACATACATAGGAGCTTCGAGCTCCTCCACCACCGGGACTGGTCGGGGGTCTCCATCCCCGAGTTCTGCCGCATGCTCGGCGCATATCTGAGATACTGCAACGGGGGGGCGGCCGAAGGAGGGACTGGGCTGGATGAGCCCGATGCAGTACCGAAGGAGCCTTGGGCTGGCGGCATAGCCGATCCAAAGAAATGTCCGCCCCCCGATTCTCAGTGGCCGACAGGGCAGAAAGCCGCCAAAGCCAACGGCATCCCTAAGAATCAATGAGGTTGAGCGCGAAATCTCTTGAGAGCAACTCCGGCGGGTTCGGAAGCTCATCGATTGCGTACTCCCGCAAAGCCGTCTGCGCCGCTGCACGTTTATATGCATCAAATGAATCACCGAAACCGTGGTAGACAGAGTTCATCCTCGCCAGGCAAACGAGGTTCCCATCTTTCATGACTGCTGAATCGATTCTGGGACTAATCAAAACGTCTTCCGAATACGCAAACACCAGCTTGACGACGGTTTGCAACTTCCCTGTGTCATCAAGGGCGTTGAATTGCCTTTCGAACGTCCTATACCTCTTCGCACTCTTGTTTCTGAACATAAGAACCGCAGTGCTCCCTTTCGTGGGCAGCACGAAAATATGGAGCGGTTCTATACGGTAGTTGGGATTCGGATTGAAGGAATGGTTTATAGCACCGCCCTTGAAGTCAGCCGTAGGATTAATCATCTGTTGAAAGGCAAAAGGGCTGTATAAGGTAAAACCATATGGAACATCAAGTGGAATGTATTCGAAGGCCTCGGGGTCTTACCTACCCTCAGGGCGGTCTTGAAGGCTTTCTCATTCTCGGCGGCATCAATGACTCTCGAGGTTATCAAAGCATCTAGCATCGGCGCCGCCATCTCCCCCAGCGCCGCCTTGAGCTCAATTTCGAACCTTGCCTTCGATATTTCACGAAGGAGATTCTTGGCAGCGATTTGACCCAAAACTTGCGAGCTGAGAGGCTCCAGAAGCGTCTCGGGCGTCTCATAGAGTTTGAAATACTCAGAGTCGCATTTTCTACAAACCTGCTTGAAAGTCGCAGCCTGTCCAACACCGACTTCATTCTCAATGACGTTTCCGCCCATGATGGCAGCATTCGTGAGCAGTTTGCCATCGGCTGCAATCTCTTTGAGACAGTACCGGGGCACCGTATGAGACACACAAAACTTAGGCATCTCCTCGCCGCAAATCAGGCAGCGTTCGGGCTTGGCGCTCTTCCTCGCCTCTTTGAAAACAGGTGAGACGCTCTTCTTGTATGATGCAAGGTCCTCGGCTGGAACATCGTAAGAGGGAACATCCCATCTGAAAGCCAGCGCAACTATAGAATCAGTGTCACGCATGTCAAATCCACCCCCATCAATCAGGCTGTCAATCCGTCAGCATCCCTCCCCATTCGCGAAGCGCCCCAAAAGGAAGAGGCCCTCCTGCCCATTCGGGTCAAGAAGGCCTCCCAATAGTAGCAATAAACTCAGGCAATGCAGAAACCGTAGGCTGTAAGGCCCGCATCATAAGAATAATCGTTGATTCACCGATGAAGACGCGGCAGCTGCATCCCATGCCAGCGCATCACTTTCCCATCGAGTACTTTCGTCTCCGCTGTTCTAACGCCTCCTTACCGCCGTCAAGAATCTGGCAGGCATGCTGTTGGATGCTGTAACGGTTCAGGAACGGCAGTCCTGCTGCATCACCTTCTGGCGCCGCGTTATTTTCAATTGACCCGCTGCGATACTCGAACTTGGACTTAGCGTTCTCGCGCCCTTGGCCGTCCTGGTTGGCGACGATTATCTCCTCGGCGTCGGCTCCGAGAGCGATGTTAGCGTTATGGGTGACAATGATGATCTGGCGCCTCTTCTTGCTGTTCTTGATGAACCTCCGCAGCTCGGAGTAAACGGACTGGTTATCGAGGTCGTCCTCGGGCTGGTCAATGAGGATAGGGCAGTCACCCTGTTCGAGCTCGATGATGAGTTCCAGAAGCACCAGGCCCTTCTTGCCGGGTGACATCTTGTCAAGTCTGTCGCCGCCGCTGGTCACAACGTAATGGATGTCATACCAGTCGCCAAACAGCCTGCGGAAAAAATCCTCTTCCGTTATCTCGCTTTTGAGCTGCAGCTGGCACCCGTCGAGCTCTCCCCTGACGGATTTCCATATGTCCATCAGGAGGTCATCGCAATAGTCGGCATCCGACAGGTTCAAGAGATCCCGGCCCGTCTCCCTCGCAAACATGCCAAACCGCCTACGGTCGAGCATGTTAATAACGGAGGCCTCAAAATCCTTCTTGCGCCACACAACCTCGGCAGAGAAGTCGAGGCCTTCCGCCATACTCGCCGAAAGTGGCTCTATCTCCTTGCTGAATGCGTCGCACGCTTCATGGAACCTGCCCCGGGCAGAGCTCACTGCGCCGAAAAGCTCTTTCTGCTTCTCCTGCAGACTCCGGATGCCGGCCTCGATCTTCTCGGCGGCTGCAAGCTTCTTGCGCTCCTCGTTGAGCGCCGACATAGCCTTGTAGAGCTTGTCGCTCCGCTCGATTTTTGGCTTGAGATGGTCAAGCCGCTTGGCGGTCTCTGCGACCCTTTCCTCTTGTGCCTTCTCCCTTTTTACGCAAGAGACCGAGAGGCGTCCCATGGCTTCCGTCCAGCTCTTACATAGTATATCATTGATAGACTCTATCTCCCTTTGCAGCTCAAGAGCCGCATCGGAAGTGAGCGCATCGTAGCAACCAACGCCATTGAATGCCGGCTCGGGGATAGCGGGCACAGGGAGCGCTTCGAGGATATCCCTGTCGCGTTTCGCGGCCTCGGCGGCCTTAGCCTCGTCTTCGCTTTGCTTCTTCAGCTCGGAATACGCCTCTAGTTCTTCATCGGAGGCATTGCCGGGACCTAGAAGGCGCTTGTACTCCTTCGCAAGTTTCTTCTCGCCCTCGCGATAAATAGACGAATCTCCATGCTCGACGAGACTCTTCCGCGCAGCATCCAACTGTGTCTGCACTTCGGTATAAGCATTGTAGTCGTCCGAGAATGCTTGGGCGACTTTCTTCCTGCTCTCGCAGAACCGTTCATACGCGTCGCCAATCCGCTCGTTTTGAAGCAGAACCCCCGCTATCAGGGCGCTCGCCCCGGTTTCGCCGGATTCCGGGTCATCGACGGTTCTGTTGAGGTAGGTCTGGGGAAGATAGATAATCTTGCGCTCGCCTGACTGGGTGCCATCTCGCCAAAAAACATCGACTGGTTTGAAATCGTCCAAACTATTGACTGAAGAGTGACGCTCCTGTTCTATCGCATAATCAGGAGATATGCTTCTCGCAATCTGCCGTAGAAGGAGCGATTTCCCCGTAGAGCGGCCACCGATGATGCAGGTCAAACTCTCGTTGAAGAAAATCGGTTCTTCTTGAAACCGCTCGTCATTGAAGCGAATGCTTTCGATAGATCGATGGGGGTTGTGCGGCTCTGGCTTGTCTTCCTGTATGGCAATGCGGTCTGCGGGCTCGCACAGTATCTGCATGAGACCCTCAAACGTCGGGTCGGCCTTTACCCAGCAGTACCGATGCCCTGCAGGCTCAAAAAGGTCATCGAAAGAGTGGGCGTCTGAACCCCAGATGCACGGCTTCAACGAACCGAACTCCGGAATGCGGCCCTCCTCGAGGGCCCAATCCCTAGTGTTCCCGTTCGAGGTCATGTAACAATGGCATTGCCCGTAGAGAGCTTTCTTGGGGAAATAGCTTCTATTCCAATCCGCTTTGCAGAGCGCCTCATCGACGGGAATGGCAATAAGGCTATGGCCGTCGAACGCGCTGCATTCCCTTAGCGCGTTCAGAACGTCGTCTTCATCGATGCTGACGTTTTTGAGCCCAAGCGTGTATGAATCACCTTCGCCGCCATTTAGATCGCGCACCGAATCTCCAAGTTGCTCAATGTTGTGATGGGTCAAAGTCCAAGACTGGCAGTGGTCAGGTGCACATCGCAATTTGTAAAGAAAGTTATCCTCAATTTCCCGGCAGTCAACCTCGTCAGAGAACAGCACATGGTAGCCAATCGGCTTGCTCTTGTCCCCTTTGTCGACAAAACGGTCCAGACGAAACTCGATGTTAGGGAATACGAGTATCCTGCTGATTCTCCTACGTGCTTCGTCCTCCGGAAAAAGCTTGGCAAGCATATCGGGTCTGTCGAGATAATCGTTACGAATGCGTTTGTAGCCATCGATCGAGAAATAATCGGTGATGCCTATGGCCCAGATGTCTTTCTCTATCGCTTTCGTAAACAGCGTCCGGACATACGAGTCAAAGTCTGCATGGTCATTGGCTTTAAGTCCGAACTGGTTGTTCAGAATCGAATAGGGAGTGTGCACATGAAAGTCCCACTTCCTCCATTCCGACCCAAAGTTGCTGTTCATCGCACTCACTCCTTCGCTTCATCGATAGAGAATCCTGAGTGCAAACTATTTTACTTGGTTCCACATTTCTTTGCTCATCCCGCCAGCACGTCCGCGATGCGCTCGCTCGCATGCCCGTCTCCGTAGGGGTTGGAGGCATGGGACATAGCCGCGTACTCCTCGTCGTCGGAGAGCAGCCGGCTGAACTCGCGGTAGATCACGTCCTCGTCCGTGCCCACAAGCTTCAGCGTGCCGGCGGCGACTCCTTCGGGGCGCTCGGTGGTGTCGCGCATCACCAGCACCGGCTTGCCCAGGCTCGGCGCCTCCTCCTGGATGCCGCCCGAGTCGGTGAGGATCAGGCGGGAGGCGGCCATGAAGTTGTGGAAGTCCAGGACCTCCAGGGGGTCTATGATGTGCAGGCGG
>CAKUKJ010000069.1 GCA_934662525.1 uncultured Coriobacteriales bacterium
CATCGCGTCGACTTCGTCGCCGAAAAATTCCCCGCGCACCGGCGCGTCGTGTGCCGGCGAAAAGAAGTCCACAATGCCACCGCGCACGGAAAACTGACCCACGCCCTCGACGAGCGTGCCGCGCGCCTCGCGGGAGTGCGCGTGCGGCTCGTGAACGCCGTGTTCGTCTTGGTGTGCGCCCTCACGGTCGCCGTGGCGGCACGCACGGTGGGCACGCTTATCGTGAGCGCGATGATGACGGTGCCCGTGGCCTGCGCCCTGGTCATGGCGCGCAGTTGGCGGCAGACCTGCGTGTGGGCAAGCGCCGTGGGCGTCGTGTCGGCGGCGCTGGGGCTCGTGGTGTCGTACCTGTTGGGCCTCAAGCCCGGCGGCACGATTGTGCTCATAGAGATAGCGTTCCTCCTTGTCCTGTTGCTTGCGCGCAGCGTTTGCACGGCGTGCGCACGGCGCTGTGAGCCTCTGACCCCGGCCGCCTCGAGCGAGGGGGAAGGCTGCAATTAGGGCGATGTCTTGAAAATGCGGGATGAGGTGCAGGGCGCGAATCGGGTATGATGGTGCGCACGAATGAGACGACGGGCGGAAGGGGCGCTTGTGTCGAAAAGCGTGCGCACGAGTGCGCTGCTCGCGGTGGGCTATGGCCTGGCGCGCGCAGTGACGGCGAACTCCTACATCACCGCCTTCGGCGCCGAGGCTGGCACGAGCCTGGGCCTCGTGGCGCAAACGTCGTTCTCGGTGGTGACCAACCTTGTGTCGGCCGCTGTGGCCGCCGCCATGGTGATGCTTGTGCTGCGAGGCTGCGTGCCGCGCCGTCTGGGAAACGTCGCCGTTCCGGATAGCGGGGCCGCCGCAGGGGCGTCGCGCGGGCGAGTCGACACAGTGAGGCTCCCTGGGCGGCCCCACCTGCGGGGGAGCATACCCTTTGCTGTGCTCGTGGCGGCGGCGGTGTGCTTGATCGCAGGCTATGGCGCTGCGGCTCTTGGCCTCTTTGCCTCGCTTGGTACCGGCACCGGCGCCCTGACCTGTGCGGTCATATATGCAGTTGGCTCCGTTGCCCTTACGCTTGCGTGGTTTGAGCCCTTTGCCCTGGAGCCTGATGTGCGCGTGGCGGTGCGCGGGTTGGTGTGCGGCTTCATCGTGCAGGCCGCCGGGTTCTTCGCGCTGTCGTGCCTTGCCGGATGGGCGCTTTTTGCGGCTGTGGCTCTCATGCTTGCGATGTCGTGCGGCATCAGGCGCGTGCTGGCGGCAGATGTGCGGGTGTGCGGCGCCGAGGGTGGGGATGCGCTGCCGGGCTCTGCGGCGTGTTCTGACGCCGTGGCGTGCGCTCGCGCGACTTTCGCGCAACCCGGTGCCGCCCACAGCGGAGCCCCGACTGCACAAAACGGCCCAAAAACGACGTTCTCCCTGTTCAAAACAGCTCTCAGCGGCCTTTTCAGCTCGCTTTTGTGCGTGTTCATGCTCACCTCCGTGGTGGGCTTCTTGCACACCTCGGTCATCGGCGGGGCGTTCGAACCCGTCGTGGGGGCGGTTCCCATGGCCGAGTCTCTCGTGTTGGCCGCCGTGTTGCTGGCGGCTGTGGTGCTTGTCTCGCGGCGCGTGCCCACCACGGCGAGCGTTTACCGGGTGCTCTTCCCCCTTATGCTCGTTGCCCTGTCGGTGCTGCCGTTCATCCCGGGGGCCTTCGGCCACTATGCGGGCATGGTCATGGTGGTGTGCTACAACCTTGTGGGCATGGCGTTTGTGCTGTTCCTGGTGGAGACCGCCCAGGCCGCGCCTGTGCCGCAGGTGGCGCTCATGGGCGTGTACCAGGCGGGCACGCAGCTCTTCACCGTCGTGGGCATGGTGCTCGGCATGTTCGTGAACGGTTTCGAAGCCCGCGCCGAGGCCTCGTATGCCACCATCATCATCCTTGTGTGCATCTACCTGCTCGCCATGGTGCCTGCGGTGCTGTCGCGCAGGCAGGACAAGGGTGGGGTCCACGGCAGCGAGGCCATCCCGGCCGACAAGGGCGCCTATGCGGTGAGCCAGGCGCAGGAGGCAGGCGAGGCCGTTCCGCCAGTTGCTGAGGACGCCTTGTCGGCAGCCGTCCTTGCCGATCAGGACTTCGAGCAGCAGCAGGAAGTGCGGGGACGCGTGGGCGCCCGGGTGGAGGAATGGGCGCTCGAGCGCGGCCTCACCGCGCGCGAGTCGCAGGTCCTCGTGCAGCTTGCCCGCGGCTGGAGCGCCAACGCCATCGCCGCCGACCTCGGCATAGCGCAGAACACCGCCTGGGCCCACATCAAGCGCATCTACGTCAAACTCGACGTCCACTCCAAGCAGGAGCTCATCGAATACATCGAACGCGAGGTCATCAACCGGGAGGGGTAGGGGCACTGGTCTCGGCATCTGTTTGCGAGGGTGTATTATATGCGGCGAAGCTGCTATGACGAGGAGACGGCCTGTATGGAAAAGATTGCGACCGACACATACGATTTTGAGCGCGTCCGGGAGGCGGGTTTTACCTATGTAGATAAGACCGACAGACTCTATCCTCTGGTGAACGGGTCGATGGGCTTTCAATTTTTTCTTTCGCGTCCCCGCCGCTTTGGAAAATCGTTGCTGATCTCTACCATTCAGAAGCTCTTCGAGGGCAGGCACGACCTGTTTGAGGGACTGGCGATAGATTCGCTGCCGTGGGATTGGTCGGTCAAGTACCCGGTATTGCGCCTGGACATGAGCACCTGTTCAGGGGAGACGATTGAGGAGGTTGAGGCTGCAATCGCGTCGATGCTGCAGCGCGAGGCGGAGAGGCTGGGGGTGCCCTTGCGCGAGGGGCTTGGCTTGCGGGAGCGCTTCGCCTTCCTCGTCGAGGACGTCGCGGCCACCGGCCCCTGCGGCCAGCTCGTGCTGCTTATCGACGAATACGACAAGCCCCTCACTCGCTGGGTTGGATGCCCCGAAGTTCTGCCGTTTCAAGCGTTCCTCAAGTCCTTCTATTCCATTGTCAAGGGCACCGAGTCCAAGCAACGCTTCTGCCTCATGACGGGCGTCTCCAAGTTCTCCAAGTTCTCGAAGGTCTCCATCTTCTCCGACCTCAACAACTTGCGAGACCTTACCATGAGCCCGTTTGCCACGACGTTGCTCGGCTATACGCATGAAGAGGTCAGGAAGTATTTTCCCCAGTGCCTTTCCGCTCTTGCGAACGCCTTGGGCACCGATGCCGACGGTGCCTTTGCTCGTCTCGTTGACATGTACGACGGTTATTGCTTTGACGAGCGGCTCATTCGGGTCTTTAACCCCGTTTCGCTCGGCAACGCCTTGGTTGACATGCAGCTCAAGTCGTTCTGGTTTGAAACCGGCACCCCTGCCTGGCTTATGTCGTATGCAAAGAGGGAGCCTTTTAATGTCGATTTGCTTGAAATAGGCGAAGATGACTTGGGAACGTTTGAGCCGGCATCTCCGTTTATGCCTGCGGTCTTGCTTCAAACGGGCTATCTCACCATCAAGGCTTTCGAAGAACTTGGTCGCGCGAGAGTTTATACGCTTGGTTTTCCCAACCATGAGGTGGAAGACGGTTTCACCCGTTGGCTTGCCGATGCCTATATGCGCGCTGACGCTGCGCAGACAAGCGCCTAGGCGATAGCGTGCAGGCGTGCCGTTATTTCTGGTGACACGGGGGCTTTTGTCGCCACGCTGCAGTCGTTTTTCTCCTCCATCGGTTACGACCTCACCGACCGCCTCTCCGAGCAGGCCTATCAGTGCGTTATGGTGGCAATCCTTCGATTCATCGGCATGTACCTGGCGGCCGAGGTTCGCACCTCGCAAGGCCGTGCCGACATGGTGCTCCAATCGCCGCGCCATGTTTTTGTTATCGAGATGAAGGTCGCAAGCGGTAACGCCGCGAACAAGGCCGCCGCCGAGTCCGCCCTCGCGCAGATTCATGCCAAGGGCTACGCCGACCCCTATCGTTCGGGCTCTGCCCGGGTTCACCTCCTCGGCCTCACCTTCGACTGCCTCACGCACAACATAGGCGCCTGGGTGAGCGAGGAGCTGGAGAAGTAGGATGAGGACGGGTTGATGGTGGCTATCTAGCCAGTGCCAGGCGGTCAGCGCCACTTCCGTACGAGCTCGACGGCATCGTCGCGCGAATGGACGCCGAGTTTCGCGTAAACATGCCTGATATGGCCTTTGACGGTGTTATGGGAGATGAACAGGACGCTTTCGATGTCGGAGGCCGTCTTGCCTTGGGTGAGCAGGGCGAGGACCTCTTCCTCCCTGTGCGTGAGGCCGAAATGCCGTGCTATGCGCGCGCAACGGTCGGCGAGGTCGGGTCCTTCGGCGCCTGCCGTCTCGTCTATGGCCCCACTATGGGCCTCAACGCCGCCCGTCCGATTAGAACCGCGCCCTGCCGGATGGATGCCCCACGTGGTCACAAAGTCTCGCTCCGAGAGCAAAAGCATGCTTAGCAAGACGAGCACGACGACAACGGCGTCGAGCGGCAGTGCAAGGGAGGCATGCGCGACTGCGGACCAGCCGAGGAGGCTCTGGCCGACGAACGACCCTGCCATGTGGGCAAGCACGCTGCACCCCTCCACGATGCCGAACAGCCAGGCGGCGTGCACCCCATAACGAAAGCAGATGCTGCTTAGGATGAAGGACATGAACAGGCCGAACCCCGTAAAACCGGCATAGGCGAGCGCATAGCCGATTTCCATAAGGTGATGCTCGCCGAGGGAGAATGAGAGCAGCGCGCATACCATGAGCGGGGGGCACAGCTTGTAGAGCACGCGGGGGTCGAACCGGTCAAAAAAGGCTACGCAGGCTATGAGGACCGTTCCGGCGACAACGAGGCTGCCGACCTGCCCCGGCGTCGCCGCGCCTCCAAAAAGGTGCATGAGCATGTAGTGGGCGAATGAGAAGACTGTCATGATGAGGGCGGGTTTCCAGGGAAACTGCCAGGATTGTTCGACGCACTCGCCGATTGCCTCGACTTGCTCTGTCTGACAGGCGGCGTGCCATAGCAAAAACCCGCCGACCAGGGGCAGCGCGAAGGTGGCTGCCGCCGCAAGGGGCAGGGGCACTGCATTCAGGACGCAGAACATCAAGGGGCCGATTCCAAACGACGCGGCATAGCAGGGCCAGGAGGTCGCCATGGTGCGGCGTGCATACTGTTCGTTCCAAAGCAGGTGAAGCAGGGCAAGCGACGACCCCTCGCAGAGCGCGGCCATTGACCGCAGGGTCGCCGCCAGGGCCTGCGGGCCAGCCAATCCCGCAACCATGCTCAAGAGAGGCGAAACGTACGCGAGCGCAACCCCCGCTGCCAGGCGCCTTCTGCTGAAAAGGCAGGCTCGATGCCTGTTGCACAGGACGGCGAGCACAATGAGGGCCAGCCCGTGAACGGTGACGCTGACGGTTGCGGGCCCTGAAAAGCCGACGAGCTTGTCGCGCACCTGGGGCATGCACATGCTCCAGGCGACGAGAAGGCCGAATCCCAGAAGCGTCGGCTCAAAAAATCGAGCATTCTCCCCATCTTGGGTTATTTCTCTCGTCTTGGCCAAGTCGCGCTCAATCGGTCGTGTCATCGATCCCCCTGCTGGTTTCCTCAGGGAATCTTAGCGCAAAGTTTCCGATGGGGCACACGGATTTATGCATAAAGGCGATGGGGTCGGGGGAGGATTGTGTACATGTCACTGTAAACAAGCAAGCTACCAGCTATTTTTCTCCTTTCAATTCAAACGGCCTAGGCAAGGGTTGAAAAAACGACCCCGCTCGCTGAGCGCAGAACGGGCAAAACACACCCAGAAAACGACCCTGGAACTCATGGCGCGCGCCCTATTGTCACGTCTGTCAGATGTCGGGCCGGCGTGTGGTTTTCGGTCATGCGCCTCATGCAGGACGCATGGGTTCGGCAAAGATCGGCGCGCGACGAGGTGTCGTGCGCTTTGCTGCTAAGGGGGAACGATGGAAGTCGCTCGTAGGAGTTTCGTCAAATGCGCCGGCGTCGCGGCGGTTGCCGCAGGGGCGTTCGCCGCGGCGCGCCAAGCTCAGGCCGCCGATGCCAAGGGGGAGACTGACAAGGAGGAGTACGTCGACCCGCTCACCGTGGTGACTTCCCCCGACCAGGCCATCGCTTTCGAAGACGTGCAAGACGACGTTGCATACAACAAGGAGCGCGGCGCCGAGGACCCCGACTACGGCGCGCAGATCACGCACGTGTTCGGCGCCAACTCCATCATGGACTACTACCTGTTCGACGGCTTCACCGGCATCGGGGTGTATGAGAAGAACGAGTCCATCCATATCGGCGACCTCGTGGTGGAACCTGCGGGCGGCGAGTTCGGCGACGTCGTGCTGAAGGACGGCGGCACGGGCGATGTGGACTCGCTTGTACGCGATGTGCGCGCCTTCACGTACACGACGCCCGACGGCAAGGTCGTGCAGATGAAGGCGCAGTCGCTCCATGGCGCACAGCCCGTGCACGACAACATGGTGGTCTTCGCCGACAACAAGCCCGGTAAGCTGGCGCGCTCTGTCACGCTGCCCCTGTCGCTGTTCGACTCCGAGTTGTCGCGCGGCATCAATTACCTGCTCCAGAACCCCGACTCGGGCAAGCACAACACCTCCGGCGACGACAACGGCTTCACCGACACCACGATCAAGTTCTGGTTCAACGAAGACGACCAGGTGCATGAGGGCCTGCAGCACGTCTACACGAAGTATGCCTACAACGGCGACCGCAACTACTGGCTATACATCGAGAGCGCCAATCAGCTCGACGTGCGTTTTGACAAGCTCGGCACCGGCGACCCCGACTCGGCCGATTATGTGCCTGGTACGTCCCTCAACATGAGCGTTCGCGAGCCCGCTTTCAACGGCTGCCATGTGGAGGCGGAGCAAGACCCCGCCAATCCCGGCCGCCTCGGGTTTTCGCTGCCGATCGACGACGTCTTCTACTTCGACCCGGAAGACCCCACGGTCGTGCAGAACGCCAGCCTCACCAACCAGCGCGAGTTCCAGTTCTGGCGTGCCGAGCTCGGCGACGACAACACGGCGCTTTCGGGGGAGGTCCAGATCTCGTGCGACTTGGACTGCCCGGGTGGGGTGTATTTCAGCATTTCGTGCGACGCGGTGACAAGCGGAGAGTTCGAGCTTGCGGTGAGCTGCTCGGCAGGCCGCGGTACCGGCTGGCCCACTGAGTGGAGCGCCCAGCCTGCGGTCATCCGCGTTCGCGTGAAATAGGGACATAGACTCTGGCATTCAATCGAGAAAGGTAGATGCACCATGATTTGCGGAAACACTGTCTCCCGTCGCTCCTTTGTCGCAGGCTCCACGGCCCTGGCCGCGTTGGCTGCCGTTGGCGTCAATGCGGGTCTTGCCCATGCCGACGGTCAGGCCGCCGGCGAGGCCCAGGAGTGCGACGTGCTCGTCATCGGCGGAGGCATCTCGGGCGCTTTGGCTGCTCTTTCGGCCGCCGACGCGGGTGCTGGCAGCGTCATCCTGTGCGAGAAGCAAGGCTTCATCGGCGGATCTGCGGCCCTCTCCAGCGGCTTCATGGTGACGGTGGACAACGACAACTTCCCTGAGACCATCGACGACTCTTGGGACAAGATGTCCTCGGTGCTCCACGGCGTGCACGACCAGTCCCCCGACACCACCTATCCCACCTGGGATCGTCTCGAGGGCCTGTTTGCCCAGCAGAGCGCCACGATTGACTTCATGCTTGACCTTGGCTTGACCGCCCAGTTCGACGAGAAGTCCACCGCCGTCACCATGTGGGACGGCAAGGGCGCAGGCATGATGGAGGGCCTCGCCAAGGCGATGGACGACAACGCCGCCATCGAGGTCAAGCTGGAAAGCCCGGCTACGAAGTTGCTGGTAGACGATGGTGGCGCTGTGTGCGGCGCCGAGTTCGACGGCAAGGACGGCGCTTTCACCGTGAACGCCAAGAAGGTCGTCCTGGCCTGCGGCGGCGCCTCGCACAACGAGGAGATATTGCAGAGCTACATCCCTACGATCGGCGAGGTCGATTTGGACAACCAGTCTGCCGCAGGCAACACGGGCGACGGCTTCACGATGTGTGAGGAGCTGGGCGCGCAGCTGTACCCCAGCATGTCGCTTGAGGAGGGCGGCGCCACGACTGACGCCTCCTGGAAGACCGAGACTGGCTTCCGTCCCGGCGTAAACGACAAGCTCATCGTCGACGCGCAGGGTGCGCGCTTCACCAACGAGGCCCCGTCGGGCTCCGGTGCCGGACAGATCCTCGTGTACTACATGGTGCAGCAGGGCTCGCCCAAGTACTGGTGCATCTATGATGCGGCCACGGCCGACGAGGACACCAAGACGGCCCTGGACAAAGGCGTCGAGATGGGCTGCGTGTGCTTTGGCGCCACGGCCGAGGAGCTCGCCGAGGCCATGGGCGCCGACCCGGCGACGTTTGCCGACACGTTCGCGGCCTACCAGGACGCCTGCGCGGCAGGCGAGGATGCCGACTTCGGCAAGGCCGCCGAGAAGCTCGTGGCCTACGATGACTCCGAGGGTCTCTATGCCATCTACATTCGCCCGAGCAGCTGGGGCACCATCGGCGGCGTGGTGACCGATGACGACTTCCATGCGCTCGACGAGGACGGCGAGCCTATCGCCAACCTGTTCTGCGTGGGCGAGATGAGCAACCGCGAGTTCTTCAGCGTGTTCTACGTCGGCGGCAACTCGCTGGCGCTCAACTCGACTGCCGGACGTTTGGCCGGCGCCACCGCTGTGGCGGAAATCTAACATCGGGCCATCTGCCTGCCCTTAGTGAGTCTTTGAGTTGGATGGTGCGCGCGGGTAAGTCCACGCGCACCTTTTTTTATGCGAGATGCTCGGCAAGTCGATTCGATCGTGCGGCCGTCACGAACCGGGTCGTGCTGGCTGAGTACGGTGTAGGTCTCAAACGGACCTGCGAGTTGTCCCCGACTTGTGCAAGAAAATCGCCGTCATCGGGTCTGACAGTAATGCGGCCATGCTTTGTCTCCTTGTCTGTCCCCGGCGGTGAGGAATGGTTGCCCGGCGATTTTGGATGAGATGTCCGTTTTGCCTGCAGTTTTTTAAGGTCGATACAAGCATGAGAATGGATACAGCGCATCTACCTGGCATTTTTCTTGAAGTGCGACAGGGGGGTATTTAAACCTGCAGGCAAATCGGCATTCTCGTACAACTTTTAGGCGTACAGGGCGAGATTGGCGGGTGCGCGGCTGCTCAAGCATGGCTGATATGCGGTGCAGCTTTTCAAATTAAGCATTGACTTAATCAAATAGAGGTGTAAAGTGTGCTCTAGATTAAGCGTTTGCTTAATTATGAGGCAGACGACAGGAAGTGGAAGGAGGGGGGTCTCCGGGATGGACATCTGCAAGGTCTTCAAGG
>CAKUKJ010000070.1 GCA_934662525.1 uncultured Coriobacteriales bacterium
AGGTAGAACTGCGTGCAACCGGGGTCGCCCTGACGGCCGGAACGTCCGCGCAGCTGGTTGTCGATGCGGCGCGACTCGTGGCGCTCGGTGCCGATGACGCACAGGCCGCCGGCCGCCAGCACCTTCTCCTTCTCGGCCGCGCAGATCTGCTTGGCCTGGGCGAGGGCGGCGGCGCGCTGCTCGTCGGTCGTCTCCTCGGAGGCCGGGTCGATGCCGTGCTCGCGCATGATGTCGAGCGAGAGGAAGTCGGGGTTGCCGCCCAGCAGGATGTCGGTACCGCGGCCCGCCATGTTCGTGGCGATGGTGACCGCGCCCAGGCGTCCCGCCTGCGCGACGATGGCCGCCTCGCGCTCGTGGTGCTTGGCGTTCAGGACCTCGTGCTTGACCCCGCGGCGCGTGAGGAGGCGCGACAGCTTCTCGGAGCTCTCGATGGCCACGGTGCCCACCAGGACCGGCTGGCCCTGCTCATGGCGGGCGATGACGTCTTCCACCACGGCGTTGAACTTGATGTCGATGCTGCGGTACACCAGGTCGTCGCGGTCGTCGCGGATGACGGGTTTGTTGGGCGGAATGGGCTGGACCGGCAAGGTGTAGATCTGGCGGAACTCGGCGTCCTCGGTGAGGGCCGTGCCCGTCATGCCCGACAGCTTCTCATACAGGCGGAAATAGTTCTGCAGCGTGATGGTGGCCAGCGTCTGGTTCTCCTCGCGCACCAGCACGCCTTCCTTGGCCTCCACGGCCTGGTGCAGGCCCTCGGACCAGCGGCGGCCCTCCATGATGCGGCCCGTGAACTCGTCGACGATCTTGACCTCGCCGTTGTCCACGACATAGTCCTTGTCGCGATGGAACATGAACTGGGCCTTGAGCGCCTGCTGCAGGTGGTTCACAAGCTGGCCCGAAAGGTCGTCGTAGATGTTGTCGATGCCCACGAGCTGCTCGACCTTGCGCAGGCCCTGCTCGGTGGCCGCGATGGTGTGCTTCGCCTCGTCCATCTCGAAGTCGGTCTCGGGGCGCAGGTGCTTGACGGCGCGGGCGAACTTGGCGTACGTCTCGCTGGAGCGGGTGCCGGCGCCGGAGATGATGAGCGGCGTGCGGGCTTCGTCGATGAGGATGGAGTCGACCTCGTCGACGATGGCGAAGAAGTGCGGTCGCTGCACGCGGTCCTCGGCGCGGGAGACCATGTTGTCGCGCAGGTAGTCGAAGCCGAACTCGGTGTTCGTGCCGTATGTGACGTCGGCCCTGTAGGCCTCGCGCTTGGCGGCCGGGCGCATGCTGTTTTGGAGCAGGCCCACGTTCATGCCGAGGAAGCCGTACACACGCCCCATCTGCTCGCCGTCGCGACGGGCCAGATAGTCGTTGACGGTGACGACGTGCACGCCCTTGCCGGCAAGGGCGTTGAGATAGCCGGCGAGGTTTGCGACGAGCGTCTTGCCCTCGCCCGTCTTCATCTCGGCGATCATGCCCTGGTGCAGGGCGATGGCGCCGAAGACCTTCAAGTCGAAATGGCGCATGCCGAGCACGCGCCTGGACGCCTCGCGCATGGTGGCGAAGGCCTCGGGCAGCAGGTCGTCGAGAGACTCGCCCCGCTCGATGCGCTCGCGAAACGCAGGCGTGCAGGCGGCGAGCTCGGCATCGCTCATCTTCGTGTAGGTGGGCTCGATCTCGTTGATGTGCGCCGTCATCTTCTGAAAGCGCTTGAGCTCCTTGTCGGCGCCGATGTTGAGAATCTTTGAAAGGAAACCAGCCATAGCATCCCTTATTCGTGTCTTGGGCCAACCCCCGAAACGGGCCCGGCCCCGCGGCCTGGTCGGCCGGCCTGTGAGGTAGGTACAGGAGAAGCATCGTCTCGCAACCCAGCAATGTAGCACATGCCCCTCTTCTTCCCCTTTCCCATAGGCATGTTCCAGGAAGTGCACAGGCAAAGGCCCATAAACACGGTCAATCAGCACACTTCGGCGAGCAGCTCGGGCCTCTTTCCCATATCCACCGGATCCAGGGGCGCCGGCAAGGCGTTGGGTGGGCATGCGACGTCGCTTTGGTGCACATGCCCCACTGCGGGCACGTGCGAAGATGCGTCAACCTCCCCGGGAGCCACGTCCGGCTTTCGCCTTCTGTACGCCACCGAGGGAACGGACGGGGCCCGCAGCGGAGCGTCCGGGGTCGCTCCCTTGCGCGCCTTTGCCCGCAGCGCAAGGTCATGGGCGGCGGCGACGTCGCGGCGGTCGGGCGCGGCGAGACTTGCGTGCGAGGCAAAGCCCAGGGCCGTCTCAAACTCCCCGCGCGCATAGCAGGCGTCGACGGCGACGAGCATGCAGTCCACAAAGAGGTCGCGGAGCTGCTCGACGCGTCGGGCGACCGGCTCGGCAAGCCTGGCCAGGCGCTCGTCGGGCCCCGCTCCGTACAGGCGCACAAGCGCGTCGCACTCGTCGACGATCTCGCGAAGCGTCATCTCGTCGCGGCGCGCCATGAGCTGGGTCGCGACGCACTCAAACTTGGAGACGTCGGTGTCTACCAACAGGGGATTGAGGCTGAGCGTCCCCATGCTTCCCACGATGTAGTCGGGACCTCCGCAGCTCTGGCCCAAAGACGTGCGCAGGCAGTTGAGCGTGGTGCCCAGCGCGCTGCGGCGTTTGTTGCGCACGCCCGAGGAGAACAGGATGTCGGCCAAGTCGTCGCGCTGCATCCGGCTCGAAGGCGCAAGGGCGAGCAGGCACGCCAGGTGCAGGCCCTTCGTCCTGCCCCAATCCTTTTGCATCAGGGGGCGGCCGTTGAGCGCTCCTCCCATTATTCCGAACACGTTGATGTACAGGCCCCGGTCGGGTTCCGTCGCTCCCGCAAAGCCCGAGACGGGCGACACGGCCTCCCCCATCAGCAGCCCATACGAGGGGCGGCGCTTCGCCTCGCGCATGGCGTTGTATTCCCTCAGCAGCTCGCTGGGCATGCATTCGAGAAACGCCGAGCGATCGTGGCCCAGCGAGCGCGCGAGAAACGCCGTCAAGCGCACCTGCATCGGGCCGGCTGCGCGGGCCAGAACCTCAAGCCTGTCGCGCGCGTAATCGAGCTCGCCCTCTGACACGGCGAACAGGGCCTGCGCGAGCAAAAGGCTCGCCACCTCCCGGCCCCGGCTGGCCTGCGCCTGAGCGCACACCTCAAGCTCGTGCTCCCCTATCTCGCACCGGTCGCGGCACCTGATCAGCGATGCCACCAGGTAGAGCCGGCTGAGCCTCTCCATGCGTGGAAAGCGCATGCCCTGCGAGACGCCGAGGGCGACGGCGGCATGCCCGCGCGCCTGGGAGGGGCGGTTTTGGGCAAGCGCGCAATGGGCCTTCAGCAACCGCGAAAACGCCTGTCCCAGGCCGCACCCCAGCTGTGACCAGCGACGCAGCAGCAGGTCGGCAAAGCCGTCGGCACGGGCCTCATCGCCTGTGGCAATGAGCAGCACCGCCTCGACAAACGAGCACAGGGCGACGCCGAACCCCACCTGACGATCCTCCAAATAGCGCTTGGCGTTGCGGACGGAGTCCAGGCCCGGCCCCGCAAAACCTCCCGAGCTCGGCAGCTCCTCGGCATGGCCCGCCAGGACGAGGCATGCCGTCAGCAGGGCGTCCGACACGCCGGACGGGCAGCGCGCGCTTGTGCGCAGGCTGCGCTTGCGCTGGGCAAACGGTGCCAGCCAAGCCCGCGCCTGGCTGGCGCGGCCCGCAAGAACGCCGCACACGGCCGCATGGCAGCGCAGCACCGTCTCGCCCAGGCCTTCCGCCTCGGCAAGACACCCGGCCAGCAACCCGTCGAAGCCCGGCAGGGCCGCAGACCAACGCGCGGCATCGCCCTCAAGCCCCGCCTCACCAAGCTCGGCCACGACGTCGGCAAGGCGCATGCCGTCCTGGGGCCCGTCGTGCGAGAAGCCGGCGAAACGTCGCCAGAATTCCAGCACGCAGGCGACGTCGGAGACGAAGCCTTCGGGGCAGCCGCCGAGCCTGCCGTCCTGGCACACGCCCACAAAGGCCCTCAGCTGCGCGGCGCCCCCGCCCTCGACATAGGAGCGCTCGCCCGCCGCGTCAAACGTCTCCAGGACCATGTCCGGGGCAAGCACGTCGGCAAAGCGCCCCGGGTGACCTTCAAGAAGGCGGGCCCTCCCAACAGGGGGCAAGAAGCCCAGGACCGCGCCGGCGCGCTGCGCCTCATCCCTGTCGAGCAGATGCTCGACCAGCCTCGCCCCCAAGCGCTCGTTGTCCTCGACGCACATGCGCACGCACGAATAGCCCAGCGATGGCGCAAGCGGCGGGCAGCGGAACGTCCCGCGTTCCAGGTCTATGCCCAACATGGGAAATTCCAGCGCAAGCTCCTCGATCTCCCAGGCGTTCACGCATGCCCCGACCCGGGCGACCTCCGACAGCCTGCCGCTGCCCAGCACCATCATCGCCCTGCGCGCAAGCCCCGCGCTGCTCGTGATGGGCTCGGCGAGGGCGTGCCCCATGACGAGCTCGCAGGCATGCAGGAAACCGCCATCGGACCTCCCGTCGCCCGTCCGGATGCGCGCACAGGCCGCGACCAGCATGGGCACTCCGTTCGTGAGCCCCTCGACGTCCAGATCGCGCGCAATGGAAAGCCAGCGCACCCACATGCCCATCTCCTGCAGGCCGACGCCGAGCATGTCGGGACCCAGGAAGAGCGCCTGGGACAGAGCCTGCGGGTCGATTCCCGAGCTGGGCCGGCATGCGATGACGATGCGCGCTCCCCTGCTCGACCAAAACCGCACCGCGCCCGCAAAATCCGCGGCGCCCGGGGCATCGAGCTTCGGCAGGTCGTCGATGAGGACAAGCGGGCCTTCGGCGGCAGGCACATGCACGCTTTGGAAGCCCGATTCCAGAAGCCGGCTCCACTGCCCCACCCTCCAATGCAGGTACAGCCATACGGCTCGCGAGGCACGCTTGACGTAGCGCGAGGGAATGCGGGCGCTTCCGACATCGACGGGCTTCCTGCGCTTGGCGCGGGCATCCTCCGGCGGCACATGGCCTTGCCGCACCTCGCCGCCATCGGCACCTTGGCTCTCGGAAGAGGCTCGGGCGGAGAGGACGCGGCTCAGCTCGCCGTCGCTGCCCGCCATGTAGGCCATCACCTCAGGCGAGTTGAAGTCCACATGCACGATGGGCCGCAGCGCGGCCTCCCGGCAATGCTGGGCGCAATCGTGCAGAAGCGTCGTCTTGCCGTAACCCCAAGGGGCCTTCAGCACGACGATTCCCTCCCTGCGCAGGCCCTCCTCCACCTCCTCGACCAGGTGCAACCTCGGCACATGCGTGCGCGGGTGCGCTCCCGCCATGTCATTCTGCCGTGCATATGCCACCGTCGGCTCCGCTCTCATGTAACGGGAGCGCCTGCAGCCAAGCCCTCCCTGGGATATCGAAAAAGACGGTATCATTTGCAGGTTTAATGACACATCCCAAATAGGGATTTCTTTTTTCCGCTTGTGCCCATATGTCACAGCATGTGCCTTTAGCAGCCCTTTTATTCCCGTGACGTCTCTGTGACGCCGTGACTTTCTGCATGTGGCGCTTCTATGCTCCATGCATGTCACACGCCCCGGCAAACACGGGGCCGCCTCGGGGCGCGGCGGCGACAAGAAGGGCGGCCCCGCTCGTCGCGAAGCCGCCCTCAGGAAGCGCCCTCAAACCGGACGCGCGCAATCGGACCTGGAAGCCTACTTCGCCAGAATCCGCGCGAAACGCCTCTTGCCCGCCTGCAGCACGCGACCCGCAAGCTCCGAGCCCGCGACGTTGTAGGCCTTGGCGGGCAGCGCCGCCCCGTCCACCTTCACGCCGCCCCCGTCGATGAGCCTGCGGCCCTCGCCGGCGCTGGCCGCAAAGCCGAGCTCCTGCAAAAGGCCGGGCAGGTAGACCTCGCCCGCAAGGTCGCAGGCGAATTCCTGCACATCCTCGGGAACCTCGTGGTTCCTGTGCACGCGATTGAAAGCTTCCTCGGCCTGGGCGCCCTCGCCGGGGGTGTGGTAGTTGTCGATGATGACGCGGGCCAAGCGGCGCTTGAGGGCGTTGGGGTCGCCGGCGCCCGCCGCAAGGTCGGCTTCGATCTGGTCGATCTCGGCGGGGTCGACGCGGGTGGCCAGGCGGTAGTAGCGCACGATGAGCTCGTCGGGGATGGACATGATCTTGCCGAACATGTCGTCGGGCGAGTCGGTGAGACCCACGTAGTTGCCATAGGACTTGCTCATCTTGCGCACGCCGTCGGTACCCTCGAGCAGGGGCATGCAGAGCGCCACCTGGGGCTCCATGCCCATCTTCTCCATGAGCTCGCGGCCGGCGAGCAGGTTGAACAGCTGGTCGCGGCCGCCCATCTCCACGTCGGCGTTGATCATGACCGAGTCGTAGGCCTGCATGACGGGATAGAGGAACTCATGCAGGGCGATGGGGGTGTGGCTCGTGTAGCGCTTGGTGAAATCGTCGCGCTCAAGGATGCGGGCGACGGTGAACTTGCTGGCGATTTCAAGCAGCTTGCCCAGGTCCATCGACAAGATCCAGTCGCCGTTGTGGACGATCTTGGTCTTGTCCGGGTCGAGCACCTTCATGGCCTGCTCCACGTAGGTCTGCGCGTTGGCCTCGATCTGCTCGTGGGAGAGCTGCGGGCGCGTGGAGTTCTTGCCGGAGGGGTCGCCGATGAAGGCGGTGCCGTTGCCGATGATGAGCGTGACGTTGTGGCCGAGGTCCTGGAACTGGCGCATCTTCTGCAGCGGCACGGCATGGCCCAGGTGCAGGTCGGGACTCGTGGGGTCGACGCCCAGCTTGATGTTGAGCGGCCGGCCCTGCTCGAGCTTCTTTTTGAGGCCTTCCACAGGCACGATGGTGTCGGTGCCGGAGGCGATGATGCGGAGCTGCTCTTCAACGGAGACGTTCAACAAACTCATCCTTTCGTGCGTGCCTCGCGGCATGCGGGTCGTGGCTTGAGGGCAATCGGAGCCATGCAGTCCATCTAAGTATATTCCTTGCTGAGGCGTTTGCCAGAAGAAGCGGCGCCGGGCGCAAATTCAAGGCAAATAAAGCGTTCGCAAAAGGCGCCGCAAAAGCTGATTGCGGCCTCAGGCTTCTAGTCAGGCGATGAAGAAACGCGCCCGCAGGGGCTCTCCCCGCAGAATCCTGGGATGTTTGCGCGATAATGCAAGGCACATGTGCACGTCGAAAGGACTCCACGCATGACCGCACGCAACCGCACCACGCGCAGGGCCGCAAAACCCCGCATCGGCAAATACGTCGCCATCATCGCCTTGCTGCTCACCATGGCCGGCATCGTCGCCGCGGCGACCGCAACCTACTCGCTGGCCATGTCATGGCTCAAGGACCTCCCCGACTACTCCGACTCCGATGCCTACCTGCTCGCCGAGCCCACGAAGGTGCTCGACGCCGACGGCAACGTCATCGCGCAGTTCTACATGGAGAACCGCACCCCCATCACGAAGGACGAATGCTCCCAATACGTGCTGTGGGCCACGGTGGACACCGAGGACGAGCGCTTCTACGAGCACAACGGCGTCGACATCAAGGGCATCCTTCGCGCCGTGGTGGCCCAGCTCACAGGCGGCTCGGAGGGTGCGTCCACCATCACCCAGCAGCTCGTGCGCAACACGGTGCTGTCCGACGAGCAGTTCGAGCAGACGCTCTCGCGAAAGGTCCGCGAGGCCTACATCGCCACCCAGCTCGAGAAGATGTACTCCAAGGACGAGATCCTCATGATGTACCTCAACTCGATCTATTACGGCGCCGGCTGCTACGGCATCGAGGCGGCCTCTGAGACCTACTTCGGCAAGAAGTGCTCGGAGCTCACCATCGCCGAGGCCGCGACGCTTGCAGGACTTCCGCAGTCGCCCTCGTACTACAACCCCCTCGCCAATCCCGAAAGCGCCATCGAGCGCCGCAACGTGGTGCTTGCCCACATGCTCGACAAGGGCCACATCACCCAGGAGGAGTACGACGAGGCTGTGGCGAGCGACCTGGTGCTCAACTACACGCCCCCCGAGCAGTCGGGCGCCTATGCCTACCCCTACTTCGTGGACTACGTGAAGTCGACGCTGTCCACCCAGTTCTCCACCGACGTCATCTTCAAGGGCGGCCTCACCGTCAAGACCACCATCTCGCCCAAATACCAGCAGGCAGCCGAGGACGCCGTGAACAGCGTGCTGCAGAACGCCGACGACGAGCTTGAGGCCGCACTGGTGTGCATCGACCCCAACACCGGCTACATCCTCGCCATGGTGGGCGGGCGCGACTACAACACCGACCAGTTCAACCTCGCCACGATGGCACGGCGCCAACCGGGGTCCTCGTTCAAGACATTCACGCTCACGGCGGCGATCCAGGCAGGCATGAGCCCCACCGTCATGGCAAACGGCAACGACAACATTACCGTGGGCGACTGGGAGGTCCACAACTACGAGCGCCAGAGCTACGGCAACATAAGCCTGCGCCAAGCCACCTACCTTTCGTGCAACACCGTGTATGCCCAGGTCATCAACGAGATTGGCGTGCAGAGCGTCATTGACACGGCCTATGCGATGGGCATCACGACCGACCTGTCCGACCACGCCTACAACTCGCTGACGCTGGGCACCGCAGGCTGCAGCGTGCTGGAGATGGCGTCCTCCTACGGCACGCTGGCCGCCGGCGGCGTGCACTACGACACCACCTGCATCACCGAGGTGCTCGACCGAAACGGCAACTCGCTGTATACCTACGAGCCCGTCGGCACTCAGGCCGTCTCCCCCGAGGTGGCCGGCGCGGTGACCGACGTCCTCGAAGGCGTCGTCGCCTACGGCACGGGCACAGAGGCGCAACCCGACGTCGACCAGCCCGTGGCCGGCAAGACCGGCACGACCGACGACACGCGCGACCTGTGGTTCGTCGGCTATACGCCTCAGATCTCTGTGGCCGTGTGGGTGGGCTATCGCACGGAGACCGAGATTTGGTACCAAGGCTCGCTGGGCTCCACGCACACCCTGCCCAGCCCCATCTTCTCCCGCTTCGTGACCGAGGCGCTCGCAGGTGAGCCTCGCGAGGAGTTCCCCGAGGCCGGCAGCCCCGTCTACAAAGACAACTCCACCTGGAGCTTCTCGCAGGGCACCTATGTCGAGCCTACCTGGTACGACGAGGAGGAAACCGACGAGGACTCTACGGACGAGGCCACCTACGACGACACGAGCGGCGAAGAGTCCGGTTCCGACTCAGGTGACAGCGATATTTCTTACGACGACGTGTAGCTGCGCCTCGCCATGTAGCCACGGCAACGCCTCACCAATCAAAACCACCCCTCAAAGGGGTGGTTTGCTCTTAGGGTGTAACCCTAGGGATGCCGGCCGGCGCCTCAAGAC
>CAKUKJ010000071.1 GCA_934662525.1 uncultured Coriobacteriales bacterium
TGGGCGACACGAGCGCCATCGCCGCCAAGCTCGAGGCCGAGACGGGCACCTCGGTCGACGTCATCGCCGACGCGCAACGTCCCGTGCCGCTTTCTTACGAGTACGTCGAGACCTCGCTGGAAGGCACGGTGGAGATTGCCCTGCGCGAGGGCAAGGCTCCCATCTACGTGGTGCACTTCGCCCAAGACGCCGCGCTTGAGAGCGCCCAGTCGTTGGCGAGCTTCGGCGTGGCCACCAAGGAGCAGCGCGACCGCATCAAGGAAGCCATCAAGGGCACGCGCTTCACCACGGCGTTCGGCAAGATCCTGCAGCGCCTGCTGGGCTGCGGCGTGGGCGTGCACCACGCGGGCATGCTGCCGCGCTACCGCCTGCTTGTGGAAAAGCTTGCCCAACAGGGCCTTCTGCCTGTCATCTGCGGCACCGACACGCTCGGCGTGGGCATCAACGTTCCGATTCACACCGTGCTGCTCACAGCCCTCACCAAG
The DNA here is from genome assembly GCA_934662525.1 of uncultured Coriobacteriales bacterium. Taxonomy (GTDB): domain Bacteria; phylum Actinomycetota; class Coriobacteriia; order Coriobacteriales; family UMGS124; genus UMGS124. The sequence continues at coordinate 486 of CAKUKJ010000071.1, forward strand.
TTCGACGGCACGCACATGCGCAGGCTCGGCTCGCGCGAGTTCCATCAGATCGCGGGCCGTGCCGGCCGTGCCGGCTTCGACACCGAGGGACTGGTCATCGCCGAGGCCACCGAGTACGACATCGAGCGCGCCAAGGCCCTCGCCAAGGCCGGCGGCGACCCCAAGAAGGCGCGCAGCATCAAGACGAAGAAGCCGCCCGAGGGCTTCGTGGGCTGGAACAAGCAGAACTTCGAGAAGCTCATCGACTCGGTGCCCGCCACGCTCACCCCGCGCATGCGCATCACGCACTCGATGGTGCTCGCCGAGGTGGAGCAGGGCGGCGACGCCTGGGCGCGCGTGTACAAGCTCGTGGACGACTCCATGCAGTCCGACAACGAGAAGGCCAAGCTGCGCGCCCGCACCGACGAGGTGTTCACCACCCTCATCGACGCCGGCGTGGTGGAGAAGGTCGAGGGCGAGGACGGCAAGGTCGAGTATGTGACGACGGTGGACCTGCCCGACGACTTCGCGCTCGACCAGCCCCTCTCACCCTTCCTGCTTGCGGCTTTGGAGCTGCTCGACCCCGAGAGCGAGACATACGCCCTCGATGTCATCTCGATGATCGAGTCCACGCTCGAGCAGCCCCGCCAGGTGCTGCGCGCCCAGGAGCGCGAGGCGCGCAGCCGGGCCATGGCCGAGATGAAGGCCGACGGCGTGGAGTACGACGAGCGCATCGAGCGCCTGCAGGACGTCACCTATCCCAAGCCGCTCGAGGACATGCTGAACGAGGCCTTCGCGCAGTACTGCGAGGCCGTGCCGTGGGCGCGCGACTACCAGCTTGCCCCCAAGTCGGTGCTGCGCGACATGCTTGAGCGCTGCGCGGACTTCAAGAGCTACATCCAGACGTACAACCTGGCCCGCGCCGAGGGCATCCTGCTGCGCTACCTCTCCGAGGCCTACCGCTGCCTCGACCGCACCCTGCCGCTCGACAAGCGCGACGACCAGCTCAAAGACATCATCTCTTGGCTGGGGCTCGTCGTGCGCTCCGTGGACTCGAGCCTGGTGGACGAATGGGCCAACACCGGCTCCCTGCCCGACGACGAGCCCGGCGCGTTCGAGCTGGCAGACGTCGTGGTGCGCGACCGCCGCGCGCTTACGGTGCTTGTGCGCAACGCCCTGTTCAGCCGCGTGCGCCTCGTGGCGAAAGACGACGCCAAGGCCTTGGGCGCACTCGACGCCGACTGGTCGTTCGGCGAGCTCAAGTGGAGACGCGCGCTCGACGCCTACTACGACGCGCACGACGAGGTGCTGCTCGACGCCGACGCTCGCTCCACGGCGTTCTTCTCGGTGGATGAGACCGACGAGAAGCCCGGGCATGTGTGGCACGTGCACCAGGTGCTGAGCGACCCCGACGGCGACCGCGACTTCGGCATCATGGCCGACGTGGACCTCGACGCCACGCAGGAGGAGGGCAACGTCGTGTTCAAGAACTACTGCGCCGGCGCGATCGAGGAGCTCATGTCGAAGTAGGGGTGTTACGTGAAAGGCCGACGTGCTACGATATGCCCCACGACGCGTGCAGGGGCGCTGTCGCACTGTCAGATAGACCTCGACACGTAAAGGTAGGCTCATAAAGCATGACCGAATCCAACATCGACGCGCTCAGCGTCTTCGCCCCCGAGCACAGCAAGCGGCACTCCGTCAAATCGCACGTCGTGAACTACTGGTCGCAGCGCGCCGAGGACTTTGCCGAGCTGCACAACGAGGAGTTCGCAAGCGACAAGCACAACCAGTGGCTGCACGAGATGCTCCCGCTGCTGCCGCAGGGCCACGGCCTGCGCATTCTCGATGTGGGTACGGGCAGCGGCTTCTTCGCGCTTATGCTGGCCGAGCAAGGCCACATGGTGAGTGGCATCGATCTCACGCCGCGCATGATTCTCGAAGCACGCCATGCGGCGCGTGACCTGGGCCTTTCCGTGGACTTCCAGGTAATGGACGCCGAGAGCACGTCCTTTGAGCCGGAGACGTTCGATTGCATCGTGACGCGCAACCTCACCTGGACGCTCCCCCATCTTGACCAGGCCTATTCCCACTGGTACCACCTGCTCAAGCCCGGCGGGGTTCTCATCAACTTCGACGGCGACTACACCCACGAGAAGCCCCTCGACGAGCTTGACATGCCTGAGGAGAACGCGCACTCCTCCATCGAGCGCAGCCTCTTGACCGAGTACGAGCACATCAAGGACCACCTTGCCGGCGAGCAGCCCGCCCGCCCCGACTGGGACTTGCAGCTGCTCTATAACGCGGGCTTCCGCGACATCACGCTCGATGAGGGCGTCTCCGACCGGCTCTTTGCCAACCCCGACAAGTTCTACAACCCCACGCGCATGTTCATCATCACGGCGGAGAAGTAAAGGCGGGAGACATGGAGACGAGAAGCGACTGCGCGCATCTCAAGGGCGCAAACGAGGCATACTGGACAAACCGCGCCGCCGGCTATTCCGAGGTGAACAAGGACGAGCTGCGCACCCAACAGAAGGCCATATGGACGGCCGAGCTGACCGGGCAGATCGCCGAGACGTGGGCCGGGGTTGAGCCCGAGGCCCTGCGCGTGCTCGACATGGGGTGCGGCCCGGGCTTCTTCTCCATCATCCTGGCACGCGCGGGATATCGCGTGACGGCCGGCGACTACACGCCTGCGATGCTCGATGAGGCGCGCGCCAATGCTCGGGCGGAGGGCGTGGAGGCCGCCATCGAGTTCGCGCGCGTGGACGCCGAGGCGCTTGAGGAGCCAGACGGCACGTTCGACGTTGTGGTGAGCCGCAACCTCACCTGGAACCTGCCTCATCCCAAGGCCGCCTATGCTGAGTGGCTCCGCGTGCTGAAACCAGGCGGCCTGCTTCTCAACTACGACGCCAACTGGTATGCGCACCTCTACGACGCGGGGCTGCGCGAGGCCTATGAGGCCGATCGCCAGGCGACTCGGCAGGCGGGCATCAAAGATGAGTATGCCGGCACCGACATCGACGCGATGGAAGACATCGCCCGCAAGATGCCGCTCTCCCCTGTTGCGCGCCCCGCATGGGATGAGGGCGTGTTGCGCGACCTCGGCGCCGCCCACGTCGAGACGGATGCCCGAATATGGGAGCGCGTGTTCTCGCCCGAGGAGCGCGTGAACTACGCCTCCACCCCGATGTTTCGCGTGAGGGCACGCAAGGCATAGGTTTCACGCGAACAAGGCGAGTCTTTGAAAAAGGCGGCGTGTGCGGTTGGGACAACGACCTTGACCGCACTCGCCGCCTTTGCAGCTTTTCTCATAAGCTTAGCTTTTCAGTTTAAGGTTGCATCCAACCTTGTCGGCTGCTTGCACGATATGCTCAAGCGCAATGCAGGAGGTGTCGTTGAGTGCGGCGAGCATGGTGGCCTCGTTGAGGGTTGCCTCGATGCCTGCGCAGCTCGTGCCTTCAAAAAGCGCCGCAAGCATGACAGGCGTGAGGCCAGCTGCCAGGTTTTTCCCCTGAGAGTAGATTGTTACAAGCTGCTCTCGCGTTTTAGCATCCGGATTAGTAACCGTATACTTGAGGTCGAATCTACCAGGGCGCACAAGTGCAGGGTCAAGTGAACGGTAAGAGTTTGTTGCAGCAACCACGAGGATGCCGTCTTTGGTGGAGAAGCCGTCCATCTCGTTGAGCATGGCGGTGATGATGCGGTTGTTCTCCTTGTCGATGCCTGTGCCCGCATAGTTGCGGCGCTCGCCGATACTGTCGAACTCGTCGATGAAGACGATGCAGGGGCGGTGCTTGCCCGCCTTCTTGAAGAGCGAGCGAATCTTACGGGCGCCGAGAGACATGAAGGCGCTTTGGAAGTCGGCACCCTTCGCCGCGATGAAGTTGACGCCCGCCTCCTGGGCAAGCGCCTTGGCAAAGAGCGTCTTGCCGTTGCCGGGAGGGCCCTCAAGGATGACGCCCTTGATTTGGCGCATGCCTGCCTTGCGGTAGGAGGACGGGTCTTTCAGCACGTCGACCACCTGGCGCATCTCGCGCTTGAGGCCGTCCATGCCGGCGATGTCGGCAAACGTGACGCCCGTCTTGCGCACCACCTTGAACGTGTTGCGGCTGTAGCTTGCAAGCTTGTAGAGGGCAAAGCCGAAGGTGCCGAAGATGAAGGCGTCGAGCAGCAGGTTGATGAGCGTGTCGGCCACGTCGGCGGCGTTGGCGCTCTCGCTGACTTGGACGCCTTGGACAAGCAGGCGCTCCTTGAAATCAGGAGAGCCTGGGTTGTCGGTGCGGTAGAGGGTGTGCGACTCGTCGCCGCGCAGCGTGAAGTACACGCCGTCTTGGGCGATCTGCGCCTCCTCGACCTGTCCCTGCGCCAGGTCTTGGGCGAAGTCGCTATACGCCATGGGCGTGGAGGGCGTCTCCCAGAAGGCCCATACGAGGGCGGCGACGGCGAGGGCTGCGCCGACAGCAATGATGAGGACGCGGCGATTTGGGCGCACGCCTGGCTTTGGGCGAGGTTTGGGCATGTGGCGTTCCTTTCGCAAAAACGGGCATGCAGGGTACCGCACGCAATATGCCCCCGATTATACTTTCGACTGCACGCGCGCAGTTCTCAGCTGCGCCTATGAGAGAGGATTCCATGCCATGACGCTGCAACAGCTGCGCTATCTCATCGAGGTCGCCCAGTCGGGCTCCTTTAACGCTGCGGCGCATGAGCTGTACGTTTCGCAATCGACGCTCTCCATGGCCATCAAAGACCTGGAGGGTGAGCTGGGCATCACGGTCTTCCGCCGCTCAAACCGCGGGCTTACGCTTACGGCTGACGGCACCGAGCTTCTGGGCTATGCGCGCCAGGTGGTGGAGCAGGCCGACTTGCTCAGCGAGCGCTATGCCCATAAGGACACGGCCGCCCGCCGGCCGCGCCTTGCCATCTCCACGCAGCACTATGCCTTCGCCGTGCAGGCGTTCATCAACATCGTCAACGCCTGCGACGCGGCCGCATACGACTTCACGTTGCGCGAGACGCGTACGAGCGAGATTATCCGCGACGTGCAGGAGTTTCGCGCCGACATCGGCCTTCTCTTTCTCAACGACTTCAACGAGCGGGCGCTCACGCGTGTGCTCGACGAGGCCGACCTGCACTTCACGCAGCTTTTCGAGGCCACGCCGCATGTTTTTGTGGGCGCCCACCACCCGCTTGCCGGACATGCTTCTCTCAAGCTCTCCGACCTCGACGAATACCCGCGCTATTCCTTTGAGCAGGGCACCACGAACTCGTTCCACTTTGCCGAGGAGCCGCTGGCGGCGCTCCCCCACAGCCGCAACATCACCTACTCCGACCGCGGCACCCTCACCAACCTGCTCATCCGCGGCAAGGGCTACACGCTTTCCACGGGCGTGCTTTCCGGCGAGATGGAAGGCGAGATCGTGGCCATCCCCCTTGAGACGAACGAGACCATGCGCGTGGGATATATCATGCACGGCGAGCGCAAGCCCACCGACTTGGTGCTGCGATACATCGACGAGCTCAACGCCATCATCTCGGGGTCGGCGCTCGTCACAAGGCCCCGCAAGCGCGCCGAGTAGACGCGTCTGCGGGGCCGAGGCCGTCGAGGCAGGTAGATAGGCGGGTCGGTTACTTCGCAGCCTTCTCGGCGGTATTCACCGCGCGCTGAGCGAGCCAGTCGCTCGCCTTGGCGCGCAGGGCCACCTCGATCACCTGCGTGAGCTGGCCGTTGTCGATCATGGCCTGGGCGGCGATGGCCTCGGTGCCGTGGGCAACCGGGCCCAGGCAGGCCAGCACGTCGTCCTCGGAAAGCTCGAGGCCCTCATGGGCCGACACGCAGTCCAGGGCGAGGCCGCGGCGCAACGACAGCTCGGCATTGGCCATCATGGACGCCTTGAACTGCTCCATGTCAAACTCGGGGTCCTTGGTGAAGTCGTCCCACGTGCGGCCCGAGCGCTCTATTTGCTCGGCAAGCTGGTTGGCCATGAGCTCGGCCAGTTGCGTGACATAGCGCACACCCGGCTTCCCCGCAAGGCGCGTGTCGGCGAACTTCTCGCCCACGGCGTCCATAAGCGTGCCCCACCACTCGTTGTCACGCTTTTTCTCGCACGCCTCGCGCGCCTGGCCGCGCAGGCGTTCCATGCCGGCCTTGGCTTCCTCGGGCACGGCGTCCATGTTGATGACGCCGCCCATCATCTGGCCTATGAACTTGTCGATTTCCTTATCCGTGACTTCGGGCTTTGCCGGGAAGGCCAGCTCGACGGGTGAGAAATCCTCCACCGTGCCGCGCGGCCGCAGGCGCACGCGCGCGACGAACGAGAAGTCCCTGCCCTCGACGGGGGCGTCGCCCTTGGGGTAGTCGGGCGCGAGGAACGGCAGGATGCCGGTGCGCATGGAGGCCAGGCACAGCAGGCGCTGCTTCGTGAGGAAGACGACGTTCTCGGCAAACGCCTGCGCCCCAAACGTCGCACGGGCCCTCCCAAGGGACTCGGGCTTGTCGGGGTCGTTGCCCGTGGAGCGCACGAGCGCCTTGCGCGCCGCCTCCATGGAGTACTGCACCTCCTGCGCATCGGCGTCAACGGCAAACGTGGCGATGCCGGCCACGTCGGTGGTTACCCGCACGCCGACGGGCAGCTCCCCGCCCTCGTAGGCCTTGGGATAGGTGTAGTCCACGATGTCGCCTGGGCCGGGCACCTCGTGCTCGGGCTTGATGGCAAGCAGCTGGCCCAAAGTTACGGCTGACGTGCTCATGTGTGTTGCTCCCCTCGTTCGCGGGAACCCTTGCGCCCCCGCGCTCCTTCTTGCGTATGCTGAATCCAACCCCTCAAGCGCCTATATTACCCCAGCATCGCCTTGATTGCCTGCCGCAGGCCGTCGCGATGTTCGGGCCGCACGAGGTAGCGCAGGTAGCTTTCCAGGTTCACGTCGCCCGCGACGCCCCTGCCCACGAGCTTGAAACGATTCACGCCGTAGCGGGCGTGAAGCTCGCGCACGTCCTCGTTCGTGAGGATCGTGGGGCTGGTGGGCGCGAGCTTGAAGAAGTCCTTGCCGGCCAGGTTGCACTGGCGAAACTCCGTGATGCGCCCCGCAAGCTGGTCGGCGCTGTTGTGCAGGTAATGCTCGCGGCGGTGCGGGCAACGCGGGTGGCACAGCTCGTTGGCCATGACCTCGAGGCGCTCCGTATGACCCACCTGGCTGAGGAACGCATGGTCCTTGTTGAGGTTGTAGTTGAGCACCACCAGGTCGTAGGACTCCAGGGCCCGCGTGAGCTCTGCGGGGTCGAGAATCTCGCGCGTGGTGGACAGCGTGCGCTCCATCTGGGGGTGGCGCGCCTCGACATAGTCGTTCACGAGCTCTGAGTACACGATGACGCCCGCCCCGTGGCGGGCGCCTGCGTCGAGAATCATGTTGAAATAGGCGTCCCCGAGATGGCGCTCCTCCACCAGCATATTCGTGAACGTCAGGTGTGCCGTGAGCCCGAACCGGTCGAGGGCCTGGAACGTGGCCTCCACCTGGTCGGCCGTATAGGGCTGTCGCACAAAGGCGCGCCCGCCGTTCGCGATGCATCCCGGAAAGCACCCGTAGACGCTCTGGATGCGCACATCGGGAAAGAAGAACTGGGGGCAATCGCGCATGACCTGCGCAAACACAAGGTTTCGTTTGAGACCGACCGTGAAGTCGGGCACGGTGAAGTCGATCATGGGAAGGCCTTTCGAGATTGGGCTGCTTGGGGAAAGCATTGGGGCATGCGCCGGGGGCAGTGTAGCATCGCCCTCGGCACCGGGTTATCTCTCGTAGGCCGTCTTTGCTCCCGTTACGTAATCAATCACCGCACTTGGGGCGAACTCGCACACGCGACGCCCGTTGCGCAGGCGAATGCGCTCGCTCATGAGCTTCATAGGCTCGGCGTCGAGGATGTCGGCATGGGTGAAACCGGAGAGCACGAGCCGCTCCCCCGCCTTGCCGCACACCTCGATGAGCTGGTTGATCAGGCGCTCGTGCATCTTCGCCTGGGCATCGATGGTTGTCTGGAGAAGGTCGAAATAGCCTTTCTCCGGATAGAGGCCGTTCGTGAGACCGCAGAGCACCAGCACGCGCGGCGCCTGGCCGATGAGGTCGTCGAGGGTTCCTACGCGAACGCTTCCTGCTTGGGGAGCATGCGCGCTCAACGCAGCGTCGACGCGCCCTATGAGCTCTTGGGCGCTGTCGCTTGGGGCGACCTTGCCAAGAAGCGCGTCGAAGGCGGGCGCGGTTTGACCCGGGTTGCAAACATGCTTGCGAATCATATCGACCAATGCGGCACCCGCAAGCCCCCTTGCCTCGTCGAGCATCGCACGACCCTCGCGCACGCGCCGCTCGACGCGGGGGCGGTCGAGCATGTCCCCTTCGACGACCAGGTCGTTCTCGCCAATAAGGCCCAGAAGCAGGTCGGAGAGCCTGACGTCTCGGCCGTCAAGGGCATGCGCCAGGTCGGAGAAGGCCGCAGAGTGGCATAGGTGGTCGCCGAAGCCGCACCAGCAGCGCCATGCAAGGCAATTCTCAGGATCGGCCGCCAGGCGCAGGGCGTTGGCCATCGCCATGTCGACGCACGTCTCGGGGTCGCGGATGTCGCCGCCCAGCCGCGCCTTATCGTCGATCCGGCTCACGGGAACGCCGACATCTGCAAGGGCTTTGCCCATGCGTGCGGCCCATGAAGGGCGCGCCGCAACCATGCAGATGTCCTGCGGGGCAACGCCGCCCTCAAGGGCCTCCTGCACATACTTCACAACGTTGGCGGGCTCCTTCTCCAGCATGTTCGCCATAAGCA
>CAKUKJ010000072.1 GCA_934662525.1 uncultured Coriobacteriales bacterium
GTCCATGCTCATGCGGTGGGTTCCTCTCCCTCTCGCGTTTGCGGCGGGCCCGTGCGGGCCGCGCCCTCTCCTGTCCTGTGCCCGCGTGTCTGCCTGCGCTGTTGCGAGCATCTCGCGGCACGACAACAAGGTTAGGAACGCCGGGCAAAGGCGGGGCGAAGGGTTGGCGAGGAGTTGGAACGGATCGGGTAGGTTGTTGGTAAAGCGATAGACAAGATCTTGACAGGAGCTTTGCGCTGCGGGGGCGGGGCCTTGTCGGGCTGTTTGAAATGCGAGGGGGCGGATCAGCCGGTCACGACTGCCTATCGGGCGCGTGCCTGCAATTCTACCTGGTTGAAGAGCTCCCACTGGCAGGCGTGCATGTCGACGCGGCCGTCTGGCAGGAACGTAACGCCTTCGTGCTCGAGCAGGTCGCGCTGTACCCCCGGGCCGCCGAATGCGAAGCCCGAGGCGAGGCCGCCGTCTTTGAACACGACGCGATGGCAGGGGATGACGCCGGGCTCGGGGTTTGCATGCAGCGCGTACCCCACGAAGCGCGCCGCCCTGGGGTGGCCTGCCAGCAGCGCGACCTGCCCGTAGCTGGCCACCTTTCCCTTGGGAATGGCTCGAACTACCTGGTAAAACTCTTGAAAGAGACCGTCGTTTGCCATGTCTTTCTCCTTGCTTGCCTCTAAGCGGGGCTTTCGGTTTCATGTGACTTTATCACGCTGGCCGCTGGAGTATTATTGCGCGGTCGTTCATTGCCCTTGGGAGGGGTAGGTCTATTGCATGCTGTACATTTTGACAGGTGACATCCAAATAGGTAAGACGCGCTGGCTGGAGGCGCTGGTGGGCGACCTGGGGGAGCGCGGCGTGCCGGTGCGGGGCGTGCTGGCGCCGGGCGTGTGGAAGCCCAATCCCGCTTGCCCCAACGGCTTGGAGAAGCTCGGCATCGACAACGTGCTGCTGCCCGGAGGCGAGCGCATCGCGTTTGCGCGCCGCCGCGACCTCGACCCTGCGGCCCGCTCCGAGATGGAGCGGCATGGCATGCCTGCCGACATGAAGCTTGCCTGGTCGTTTTCCGATGAGGCGATTGCGCGGGTGAACGTGCATTTTGAGAGGTTTGCAGCCTTGGACGATGCGCCTGCGGCTGCTCGGCCCGCTCGTCCCGGCCTGCTTGTGGTCGATGAGCTCGGGCGTCTTGAGCTCGAGCGCGGCGGTCTTGGTCTCACGAGCGCGGTCGCCCTCGTCAAGAGGGGTCCTCGGGCTGCATGGCCTCATACCCTCATCGTCGTGCGCGACTGGCTCGTTCCCCGCGCCCGCGAGGCTTTCGCTCCCGCATGGGGCGGTGCCGTTCGTGAGATTTCCCCATGCCCCGCAGCTCGCGAGGAGCTGCTGGGGCTGTTTGGCTGATCTTCGTCCTTCACCGTCCGACAATTCGGGCAGGCGCTCAGCCGTCTTTCCGCGCCACCAGGTGCGCGCGGAACCCCTTTTGCGCCTCCATGGCAAGCACGGTGAGGCCTGCTTTCTCGGCCATATGCACGAATTCGTCTTTCTTGCAGATTCGCACGTCGCCATGGCCGCAAAGGCGTGCGAGGGGCAGCTCGATATGGTTCATGAGCCACACGACCGCGTTGCTCGCCGTGTAGTCGCGCAGGATAAGGCGGCCACCGGGGCGCAGGACCCTCGCAACCTCGGAGAAGAAGCGCTCGGGATGCGGATAGTGATGGAAGCTGTTTGAGCAAAGCACGGCATCGAATGCAGAGTCGCCAAACGGCAGATTCTCGGCGTCACCCACAACGAAGCGCGAGTTGCTCAGCCCCTTTGCCTGCGCGACCTCGATCATGGCTGGCGTGAGGTCCAAGCCCGTATAGTGCTTGTCCGGGTATCTTTCATGAAGCAGCTCGATGACCGGGCCCGTGCCGCAGCCCACATCGAGCACGTCGATGAACGGCTCCTTCTCCAGCTCGGCGAGCATGGGCGGGTAGTCGTCTTTGCACATCTCGTAGATGCCCGCGTGACCGCCGTCGTACACCTTCGCCGCCTGCGTAAACTCCTTGATTGACAGCTGCTTGTATTCTTCAGGTGTCATGGACATGGGGAAGGCCTCTCGAGTGCGCCAATAGATAGCCTTATCTTACTATAAGACTTGTTGTCTTGCCCATACATCAAGCTTTAAGGCTACAATCTCCCTTGTTAGGTTGTAGGTGAGCGCCGCGCGCTTTTCGGGCGTGCGGCCGGACGAAAGGAATGCGACATGGCGGACAAGCCCAAGGTGTATTTCTCCCGCACCATCACCCCCGAGAAGGTTGTGGAACTCTATGACAGGCTGGGCGTTGAGCTGCCCGGCAAGGTGGCCGTGAAGGTGCATTCCGGCGAGGCGGGCAACCAGAACTTCCTGCGCCCTGACTTCTGGGCCCCTATGGTGAACAAACTGCATGGCACGGTCGTTGAGTGCAACACCGCCTATGAGGGCGCGCGCAACAGCACCGAGAAGCACCTGGCCACCATCAAGCAGCACGGTTGGAACGACCACTTCGACTTCGACCTGCTCGACGCCGAGGACCCCGACCTGGAGCTGCCCATTCCCGACGGCCTGCGCCTCAAGAAGAACTTCGTGGGCAAGAACCTGGCGAAGTATGACTCGATGCTGGTGCTCTCGCACTTCAAGGGGCATCCCATGGGAGGCTTCGGCGGCGCGCTCAAGCAGCTCTCCATCGGCGTGGCGTCTTCCTATGGCAAGGCCTACATCCACGGCGTCACGGTGCCCGAGAACATCTGGACGGCCGACCACGACCAGTTCCTCGAGTCCATGGCCGATGCGGCGAGCTCTGTGGTGGACTTCTTCTCCAAGCGCGGCGGCATCGCCTACGTCAACGTCATGAAGAACATGTCGGTCGACTGCGACTGCTGCGCCGTGGCTGAGGACCCCTGCATGGCAGACATCGGCATCCTCGTCTCCACTGACCCCGTCGCCATCGACCAGGCATGCCTCGACCTCGTGTATGCTGCTACGGACGACCCGGGTCGCGACCACCTCATCGAGCGCATCGAAAGCCGCAACGGCGTGCATACCGTGGAGGCAGCAGCGGCGCTTGGCATCGGCAGCCGCGAGTATGAGCTGGTAGAGGTGGAGTAGGAGCCATGCAGATTCGCGAGGCTACGCTCGAGGATATCCCGGCTATAGACGCGATCTTCAAACGGGCCCGCACCTTTATGAGCGAGGTCGGCAATCCCACACAGTGGGCCGGCGTGTATCCCAGCGCCGTCGATGCGCAAGCCGATGTCGAGGCGCGCAGCGGCTACGTGTTCGAGCAAGACGGCCGCGTGGTGGGTACGTTTGCGTTTGTCTTGGGCGAGGAACCTATGTACCAGGTGATTGACGACGGCGCCTGGCGCTCCAACCAGCCGTATGGCACCATTCACCGCATTGCCTCCGACGGCATGGTGCACGGGCTGGCGAGCGCATGTTTCGACTTTTGTGCCGAGCGCATGCCGTACCTGCGCATAGACACGCACGCCCGCAACGTTCCCATGCAGCGCGCCATCCTCAAGTACGGCTTTGAGCGTTGCGGTACTGTCTACATGCCCGACGGCGACCCCCGCATCGCCTTCGATTGGCTTCGTGCCTAATAAGCATGCTCAACAGAGTTCCCGGGTGGGGCCGGCGCGGATATAAACTCGCGTCGGCCTCTCTTCATGCCCCCGCTTTGCCGCTTCAAATCAAATCATTGTGAGGAGAAACATATGGAACAGATTGTCGGCTACATCTGCAATCAACTCGAGGCGCTCACGGCCATCCCGAGTCCGTCGGGGTTTACGAAGGCGGCGGCCGAGTATGTGTGCGAGACGCTGCGGGGGCTCGGCTATGCGCCCAAGCTCTCGCGCAAGGGCAACGTGCTCGTTGAGCTGGGCGGGCAGGGCAGTCCGCTTGTGCTGGCGGCGCATGTGGACACGCTCGGCGCCATGGTGCGCTCGGTGAAGGAGAACGGCCGGCTTCGCCCCACCACGCTCGGCGGCCACCAGTGGAGCACGGCCGACGGCGAGAACTGCACGGTGCACACGCGCGACGGGCGCGTCTACACGGGCGTCGTCCTCAACAAGGAGCCCTCGGCCCATGTGGCCGACAAGAAGGTGGAGACTGTCGAGGAGAACATGGAGGTCCTGCTCGACGAGAACGTGTCCACCAAGGAGGAGACGTTGGCCCTGGGCGTGCAGCCCGGCGACATCATCGCGCTCGACCCGCGCACGGTCGTGACCGAGAGCGGCTACATCAAGAGCCGCTTCCTCGACGACAAGCTTTCCGCCGCCATCCTGCTGGGCCTGGCCAAGGCGGTGCGCGACGAGAGTCTCACGCTCAATCGCAAGGTGAGCCTGCTCTTCACCGTGTATGAGGAGGTAGGCCACGGCGGCGCGTTCGTGCCGACGGACACCGAGGAGATGATCTCGGTCGACATGGGCTGTGTGGGCGCCGACCTGGGCTGCACCGAGCGCATGGTGTCCATCTGCGCCAAGGACTCGGGCGGCCCCTACAACTACGAGCTTGTAAGCGCGCTCGCCGACCTCGCGAGCGAGCGCGGCCTCGACCACGCCATCGACGTCTACCCGCATTATGGCTCCGACGTCGAGGCCACCTTGCGTGCCGGTTACGACATCCGCCATGGCCTCATCGGCCCGGGCGTCTACGCCTCGCACAATTACGAGCGCTCGCATATCGATGGCGTACGCAACACGTTCGAGCTGCTCAAGGCATATGTGACGAGGTAGCGTGCTCGAGCGGGCATCTACATGCAAACGAGGGGCGGCAAGCTGGGCTTTCCTGCCGGCTCGCCGCCCCTCGCCCTTTTCGCTCGCCTACGTTTGGGGCGCCCGTGCTAGTACGTCTTGAACATCTCCTGGATCTTGTCGAGGTCAGTGGTAATCGTGAGGGCCAGGCGGAGCAGCACGACGGCCTTCTGGGGCGGCAGGTTGTAGCCCTCGATCATGCCGCCGTCCTCGCCAGACACCAGGCCGTTGTTGATGCGCGAGCAGTCCACCACGGGGATTCCCTTGCCCACGAGCTCCTCTATCTTCTCGCCCCACAGGCCGGAGTAGGAGCCGGCGCCGGCGCCCGCGATGACGATGCCCTGGGCGTTCTCGGCATAGTAGTCGAGCACGCCGGGGTCGGCGTCGATGGTGAAGTAGGCCACGCCCACGGCGGGCAGGGCGTCGAGGCCGTCCACGGAGAACTCGGTGTCCACCGTGTGCAGTTTGGTGGTGGCGTTGTAGAAGTAGGCGTTGTTGTCCTGCATGTAGCCCAGGCAGCCCATGTCGCGCATGCTGAACGCGTCGGTCTTGAAGGTGTTGACCTTTTGCACGTCGCGACCGCCGTAGATGCCGTCGGAGAACACGACCATGGCGCCGCGGCCGGCTGCGTCGGGGTTGGCGGCGAGGGCGATGGTCTGGTAGAGGTTCATGGGGCCGTCGGCCGAGGTGGCGGTTGAGGGGCGCATGGCACCGGTGATGACGACAGGCTTGTCGGTCTTCACGGCCAGGTTGAGGAAGTAGGCGGTTTCCTCAAGTGTGTCGGTGCCGTGGGTGACGGCGAAGCCGGAGATGGCGTCATCGGTGGCAAGCTCGTTGATGGTGTTGGCAATCTGAATCCAATAGGCGTCTGTGATGTCGTCGGAGCCGACGTTGCATACCTGCACACCGCGCACGTTGGCGATGTCGGTGATGCCGGCGGCACTGGCGACGAGCGTGCCCACGTCGAGCTGGCCGGCGGCATACCCTGTCGTCTTGCCTGCCTCGCCGGTGCCTGCGATGGTGCCGCCGGTGGCAAGCACCACGACGGTGGGCAGGTCGGGGTTCTCGTCGTCGGCGATGGTCACCTGCAGGCCCGAGTCGGTCTCGATGACGCTGTAGCCGCCGCCCTCGTCCTCGGCGGCATCGGCGGTGCCGGTCGCGGCTTCCTCGGCCAGGGCCGTTCCGGCTGCTGCCAAGGCGATGCCGGCGGCTGCGGTTCCTGCGACGAACGTCCTACGGGTGGTTTCCATGGGGTGCCTCCTTGGGGTAGGTGGTGCTTGGGTGTGTGGAACGATTTGCAGGATAGGGGAGGCGTTCCCTGCGGCCCAGCGGGTGAAAACGAACGGCAACAGTGTTTAACTTTGCGTTCTGCCTGTCGAAATGCGCGTGTAGCACGGTTTCGAGCAGGCGGCGATGCGATGGCGGCGCTTTTGCGAGGAGGTTTCGCCTGTTCAGCGTGGCAACACCGATAATTGGTTAGGTGGGTTGCCTTGGCTCCAAGCACCCGGCTTGCCCGTCTAACCAATGCGTCGGTGATGCGCGCGGGTGTGTTTTCGCGCTAAGGTGCAATCCAGACGCGGTCGCAAGGGGCGGCCGCGCTGGGAGCGGGTGCGACGTGCGCTGCCCGTCGGCGTCACCTTTGTGTAAGGGGCATGGGGAGCGCCGGCGGCTGCCGGACGGGGCGTACCGCTCGACCGATCGAAGGAGACTTACATGAGCGTGGACACGACTTCTTCTCGTCGCAACTTCCTGATGGGCGCGGGCGTCATGGCTGCGGGCGCCGCCGCGATGGGCGCCGCCGTCACGGCAGCCCAGGCCGAGGAGGCCGCCGCTGAGCAGGCGGGCGCGGACGCCCAGCCTGCCGAGGCCGCGGGCTACACCTACACGTGCGACGTCGTGGTGGCCGGCGCCGGCGTGGGCGGCCTGGCCGCAGCTGTCGCCTCCGTGGAGGCAGGCGCGCAGACCATCCTCGTGGAGGCATCGGGCCATGTGGGCGGCACTTCTCGCTTTGCCGCCGGCGCCCTGGGCCCGCGCTTCGGCACCGACTGGAACGCCGTGTACGCCAAGGTTCCGCTGTCCGACCCCGACCTGGGCAAGGTCGTGTGCGTGAACTGGGATGAGACGGTCGAGTGGATCGACGGCCTCGGTCTCACCACCGAGCAGCTCTCGCCGGGCAGCTCGTACCTGTGGATGGGTGGACGCCGCCCCGCCGAGCAGGGTTCCAAGTCTTACACCGACGAATACCTGCAGCAGTTCGGTCAGATTTTCAACGACAAGGGCGGCACCACGCTGCTTTCCACCCGCGCGACTGACCTCATCCTCGCCGACGACGGCACGCCCTGCGGCATCGTGTGCACCGACGCCGACGGCAACAAGATTACTGTCGGGGCCAAGCAGGTCGTGCTCGCCACGGGCGGCTTCCAGTGCAACAAGGAGATGATGACCCGCTACCTGGGCCGTCACGCCGACGTCTCGCAGGCGCAGTGCGTGCCCTATCTCGACGGCGCGGGCATCATCATGGCGCAGAAGGCCGGCGCCAAGCTCTCGAAGGGCTTCGGCTCCTACTACGGCCACCCGCAGCCCTGGCCCCAGACGAGCTACTGCACCTACGATACGCCCGAGGGCTACGAGGCGTGCGAGAACATCGACGACGTGCACATGGCCTACTACGGAGGCACGGTCCATGCCATCCAGACCCTGGGCGTCTATGTCAACTGCGCAGGCAAGCGCTTTGTGAACGAGGGCCTCACGTCTTCCCTGGTTAACCAGGAGATCATGCAGCAGTTCTACGCCCGCGCCTACCTGTTCTTCGACGAGGCGGCACACCAGACCATGGTGGAGACGGCCTATTGCAACGCCGCCGTGGTGGGCGGCGACCGCCTCGACTGGCTGCGCGACCACGGCGCGACCGTCGTGCAGGCCGACACGCTCGAGGAGCTTGCGGGCAAGGTCGCGGCCGAGACCGTCTCGGGCGACAAGTTCAACGCCAACGCCTTCCTGCGCACGGCCGCCGAGTGGAACGACGCCATCACGAACGGCACGACCGACGCGCTTGACGTGCCGGTGAAGTCGGGCATGCCGCTCACCACGCCGCCCTTCTACTGCATCCCCGTGGTGGCCGGCGTCATGGGCACGTTCGGCGGCATCAAGATCGATGTGAACTCGCAGGTTGTCGGTATGGACGACCGTCCCATGGCGGGCCTGTGGGCCGTGCCGGGCGCGGCGGGCGGCATCATGGAGGGCGACTACTGGTGCGTTATGAGCGGCTACACGGTGTTCGGCCGCATCGCCGGCACCAACGCCGCCACGGCTGCCTTGGGCGGCGAGGTGCCGCTGGCGGCCGACGTGATCGCCGCCGACAACGAGGCTGCCGAGGCAATCAGCGTTGCTGCCGCCAAGGCCGCCGAGGAGGCTGCCGCTGCCCAGGCGGAGCAGGAAAAGGCCGGCTCCTCCGAGGAGAAGGCGCGCGACGCCGTGGCCGGCAACGTCGGCGGCGAGGCCAAGTGGGCCGACGGCACCTACACGGGCGACGGCAAGGGCATGGGCGGCAACGTCCCGGTGACCGTGACCGTGGAAGGCGGCGCCATCACCTCTGTGGAGGTGGGTGACAACTCCGAGACCGACGGCATCGGCACGAAGGCCATCGAGCAGCTGCCGGCCGCCATCGTGGCCGCCAACGGCACCGAGGGCGTTGACGCCGTCTCCGGCGCCAGCGTCACGAGCAAGGCCATCCTCTCCGCCGTGGATGCCGCACTCGAGGGAGCGGCGAAGTAAGGTTTCGCAAGAGAGAGACAGCGGACGTTCGCAAGTCGCGATCGCCGACGTCCGATAGATGGATGCGCCCGCGCTCGGTTTGGTCTGAGCACGGGCGCATTTGGTATGCGAGGCGACACACCATGGAAGGAGATGCGCGACATCGTGCGAATTGGTGCGTGCACGCCAGCCGTCCGGTTCTCTTGCCGAGATTGAGGGGTAGCTCTCAATAAGCTATCATGCTATACAACATGAGGTGCGAATGTTGGGAGGCTGAGATGGTCCCGGTCGTGCAGATGAACGTGGGGATCGATTCATCTCTCAAGGAGCGGGGAGATGCGGTGTTGGCCGGGGCAGGGTATACGCCCACACAGGCTGTGCGAGCTTTGTGGACGATTGCCTCCGGTAACAAGGGCAACCCTTCACGGCTTATTGCGACGCACTGACCTCCCAGGCAAAATCCGCCGTTGAAGCTGGCCTCTCAGATGGACTACGCCCAAGCCTCGGCG
>CAKUKJ010000073.1 GCA_934662525.1 uncultured Coriobacteriales bacterium
AACTGTGCCTGTGTGGCGGGGTCGCTCAGCATGTCGATGAGCGGCGAGCAAAGCTTGGCAATGAGCCACACGATGCCGATGATGACGAGGAGGAGCACGACGAGCAGGGCGATTTTGCCCTGCTTGGACATTTTGGAGAAATCAGGCAGTTTCATGTACGTGCGCAGCCTCTCATTGGCATCGGTCGGTGGTGGCCATTCTATAGCAACAATGCCTGCTTATACCCAGCGATTAGGCGTTCTTCGGCTTCAAAAGGCAGACGAGGAGAATAATCACCGCCACGGGCACCAGGATGGGGAGCAGGTACCCCAGGCCGAAGAATAGCGCGAGCAGCATGGCGAACGGCATGAGCAGGAAGCCCGCGAGCTTGAAGACGCCCTTGGCGATGCTGCCGAGCACGCCGAACGTGAACGTGATGACCCCTGCCCCCAGGGCAAACGCCGCCCCGCCGAGAGCGAACAGCGTGAAGATGAGCAATGCGGTGATCATGGAGAATCCCTTCCTTTATCTGCATGGGGGTGGCGATGCGGCCGCAGCGGCCCGTGCCGCGTCGCCGTGCTCCCGTTTTGTCGCATCCAGATATACCCGCCGAAGATGAATGCCGGATGTATCGCAGATTACATTTGTGAAAGGGCGTGTGTGAGAGGGTGGCCCCGCCGAGCCCCATCTGCGACTCCTTGTGTCTGAGTTCCGATCTCATATCGTCAGGCTTGGATGAAAAGTCTGCTTTGCCTGCAGTTTTTTCCAGTGCGCCCATCAAGCTTTGCAAAACCACCTGCTAGACGCGGCGACCGTTTGACATCCTTTTCAACAACGCCATGTATCTGCAGGCAAAATGGCATTCTCATCCAAGCTTTGGGGTTGAGCGGCCCAAAAAAGCCGGGTCCAAGGGAGCGGTTCCCCTGGGCCCGGCTGCGTTTGCTGGTTTTTAGACCGCTGGCCTGCCTTTCCAAGCCACTGGCTGTCGAAGTCGGCCGCTACACCCCGGCGACGACGTTCTTGCCGGCGACGTAGCCGTAGAACAGGCCCATGGAGCGGGCGATGCCGGCAACGGCGATGGGGTACTGCACGGTGAAGCGGTTGCCCTGGATGTTGCCGGCCGCGTACAGGCCCGGGATGATCTTGCGGTCGCGGTCGTAGACGTGGCACTCCTCGTCGCTCTCAAGGCCGCCCACGCACGCCAGCGACGCCGCGGGCGTGAACGTGGAGGCGTAGAACGGGCCGGTCTCGATGGGGAAGAGGCGCGTGGAGGTCTTGCCGAAGTCCTCGTCGTAGCCGTTGGCGCACAGCTCGTTGTAACGCTCGATGGACTTGGCCGCCTCGTCGGCGTCGATGTCGAGCTGGGCGAAGAGCTCCTCGAGCGTGTCGGCCTTGATGATGGTGCCCTGCTCCACGCCGTCTTCCATGGCCTTGGGGTAGATGATGGCCTCCGGCTCGATCATCGACTCGGTGATGCTTGCCTGGTCGTCGTCGACGTAGTAGCTCTTGGTGCCGTGCGCCGGCGGCATGAAGGGGATGGCGTCGGGCCAGTTGGCGTCGCAGATCATGTAACCGGTCATGTCGCGCTGGATCTCGAGCTGGTTCTCAAGCTGCTGGCCGGGCACCTCCTCGTTCATGAAACGCTTGCCGTCCTTGTTGAGCAGCAGGAACGGTGTGCAGCCCAAGGGGCCCGAGCCCATGTGGTGGATCATGATGGCGTGGCGCTGCTGGATCTTCGCGCCGGCCCAGTCGCCCATGACGAGGCCCTCGCCCTGCGCCACGGGATTGCCGTCGGGGTCGCGGAACATGCCCATGCGCGCGTTGTTGTTGTACATTTGGTCGGGCAGGAAGAACTTGACGAACTCGTCGTTGGCCACGTAGTCGCCGCATGCCAGCACGACGCCCTTCGACGCGGTCGCCTTGATGTACTTGCCGGTCTGGTAGTTGTAGGCGTACACGCCCGTGACGCGGCCGGAGTCGTCCTTGATGAGCTGTTCGACGCGCGTCTCGTAGTAGCCCTTGCCGCCGTTCTGCTCGGCGTACTCAAGTGCCATGGCGTCGAGCTCGCGGCCGCAAATGGCGGCCGAGGTGGGATAGGTGGGGTACTTCTCCTGCGTGAAGTCGTACTTCTCGGGCTGGGGCCAGCACAGCGGCGTCACGTAGTGGTCCTGGTCGCCGTTGGGCGGGAAGTCGTACATGTCCTTGCAGATGTAGATGTCGTCGGCGATCTTGAAGTACCAGTCGAACACGCCGCCCACCTCGTCGAACCAGCGCGTGTAGATGGAGCGCTTGGCGAAGAAGCCGCCCTCGTCCATCTCGTGGTCGATGACCTCGTCGCGGTCGAGGATGCCGTAGTTGCCCCAGACCTTGTTGGCCTCGGAGTTGATGATGGCGAATTGGCGGCCGGGCGCGGTGTTGCCGTCGGTCTTCTCAAACCACACGATCTTGGCGCCCTCCTCGATTGCCGAGCGGATGGCCGTGCAGCCGGCGATGCCGCAGCCCACGACGATGACCTCGGTGTCGACCTCCTCCTCGATGTCGTCGTCGGCGATTGCGGGCGGCTCAGCGTCCCAGGGATAGTCGGGGCGGGTGCCGTTGGGGTCGGCCGTGCTGGCGGCGTCATCGGCGGGCGCGTCATCGGCAGGGGCGTCGGCGCCCGCGGGAGGTTCGTCGGCCAGGGCGACCCCGGCGGCGGCGAGCGCGGCGCCGGTGGCTCCTGCCGCTGCGATGAAGGTTCGACGGCTGAGGGCTGTGTTCATAACGATTCCCCAATCTCTTATGAATACCTGCTGCTGTATGGTGCCGGCCGGGCCGGGTTGTGTGGGGCATGCGTTGCGTTGTCGCGTGCGGCCTCCTTCTACCTTGCCCGCCTGCCGCGAAGGATAGGGGGTTCCTCCGGCTGAAACGGGTGAAAGTGGCGGGCGGGATGAAGGGCAGGCTTGGGGACGGCCTTGGAGGCGGGCAGTTCCCTCACCTCCAACGTGCTATTGACTGCGAGCAAGCTGGGGAGAGTCTGCCGGCACGGGCGAATGTTTTCCATGTTCGGGCATCAACATACATTTCAGCAAAAAATTGGTCGAAATTCGGTAATTAGCCGCTACACTGCGATTGAAATGCGTGTTAATGCAAACGCTTGTCACCTGAAATGCATGCTAATCGGTGGTTTCCTGGGTTTCAGCGCCCGCAAGGGCCCCGAACCTGCGGTCAATCGCCCCCCAGACGCCCCGTGAATTCACCAAATCTCTCATTTGAAAGTAAGCTGAAGGTCATTCGCACGTTTTGGGTGTGGCGGGGGAGGGGTGTCGGGACTTTCATATGCGCAGCGTCTCGGGATGCGGCCGCGGAAGCGGGTCGTTGCCCGGGCGCATCAAAGCGAGGGCGGGCGTTCCCGCTCCCGTGCGATGAATGCGAGGGCGGATTTTCCCGCCTCCTCGCGATGAATGGGCCGGCCGCGCGCCTGCCCGCATATGAAAGGAGCTATGCAGTATGTCCAAGATGACGCGCAGGTCGTTTGTGGGGGCCGCCGCGGCCAGCGGGGTCGCGGCACTCTCCGCCTCCATCGCCCTGGCCGACGAGGCCAAGAAGGGTGACGCCCAGGACGCCGAGCCGGCCGACGACGCGGCCGACACCGACGCCTCCGAAGAGCAGGGCGACGACAAGAAGCAGGACAAGCCCGCCGGCCAGAGCGAGACGCTCGACTCTGCCCGCGAGCTGTACAAGGGTTGGCTCGGCGAGGCCCCGCAGATTTCTGACGACGACATCGTCGAGACCTACGACGCCGACGTCGTCATTCTGGGCGGTGGCCATGCGGACACCCAGTGCGCCAAGGAGGCCGCGAAGGCCGGCGCGAAGGTCGCAGTCCTCGACCAGCAGGCCCAGGACATGTTCATGTTCTACGGCGAGGACATCGGAACCTTCAACTCGCAGTACGTGCAGGACATGGGCTATGGCCCCTATGATGAGCAAGACGTCCTGGCCCAGTGGGAGCGCACGTGCGGTTACCGCGCCAACCCCGAGCTCGTGCTCACCTACATTCGCAACTCCGGCGCCATGATCGACGACGCCATCGCCATTTGCCAGGACAAGGACCCCGACATCCTCACGAACATGGACGTGCAGCAGCCCGACACCGACTACTGGACCGACAAGTCGCAGCCGTGCGACATGGGCAACTTCAAGACCTACGTGGGCACGTTTTGCATGCGTTCCGAGATCCTTGACGAGGTGGCCGAGGGCGTGGGCGCCTACTCCACCATCGGCAAGCTTGAGGACTGCTGCCGCGAGGTTGCCGAAGAGAACGGCGCTACTTGGTACTACGAGACGGCCGCCGTGTGCCTGGTGAAGGACGGCGACAAGGTCGTGGGCGCCATCGCCACCAACGCCGACGGCCAGTACGTGCGCTTTAACGCCAGCAAGGCCGTCGTCATCGCCACGGGCGCGTTCCAGAACTGCCAGCCTATGATGTCCGAGTTCTTCAACGAGGCCAAGGAGCTCCAGGCCAAGAACGGCGTCGCAGCCTACACCTCCACCGAGGTGCCCGAGTCGGGCCGCGACACCGGCATCGGCCACCGCATGGGCTGCTGGGCGGGCGGCCGCATGGAGGCCGGCCCTATGGCCTCGCTTGCCAACGTGTCGGCCCCCGGCCCCTTCGGATTTGCCCCCACGCTCATCCTGAACCGCGACGGCAAGCGCTTCATGAACGAGGCCGACTTCAACGCCATGGGCAACATGATCAACCGCCAGCCCAAGGGTATCTACTGCAACCTGTTCGACGCCAACTACCGCGACATCATCGCGCGCGGCGGCACGAACCACGGCGGTGTGGACTTCGGTCAAACCACCTACGTGGAGCAGTGGACCGAGGACATGACGCACGTCGTGGACGCCGGCGCCGACGGCTACGTGGTGCGCCACGGCTGCCTCACCGAGCGCGCCGACATGAACAAGACGCCCGTCTACGGCGCCCAGACCCTCGAGGAGCTTGCGGGGTACCTGGGCTACGAGGGCGAGGCCGTCGACAACTTCGTGGCAAGCGTCGAGCGCTACAACGAGCTGTGCGAGGCCGGCAAGGACGACGACTTCGGCAAGAAGGCCGACTTCATGTTGCCCATCGCCACGCCTCCCTTCTACGGCTCGGTGGCTGACTCCTCCACGCAGGCAGGCACCGCCGTGTCGCTGGGCGGCCTGGTGACCGACGCCACGTTCAACGTGCTGGGCGACGACGACCGCGGCATCGAGGGCCTCTACGCCATCGGCAACTGCTGCGGCGGCCGCTATGCCCTCACGTACCCCGGCATCCTCGCCGGCAACTCGATTGGGATGGCTATGACCAACGGCTACGTCTGCGGCCAGGTGGTCGCTGCGCTGTAGCACCCCATCTGCGGCGTTGGGCCAGGGCTTATGTACTTCAGTACACCGCGCCCTGGCCCGCCTTGCAGCTGCGGCACTACAGCTTGCGACTGGTCGCCGCGCTGTAGGTTGCGGAACCTCGTCCGCTGCGTTCTCCGGAGGCTCACGTAATCCAGTACGCATCGCCCCCGGACGCCTTGCAGGCCAGAACCCGCGTTTTGGAGGTGCGGAGCCTGGCTTGCTGCGTTCGCAGGCTCGCACGCCGCATGGGGCGCCCCGCCGGGCGCAGGGAGACCTGCGACCTCTGGCGGGGCGCTTCGTCTGTCTGCGGTGGCCTTCTGGTATACTCCCCGCGTGTATCCGGCGTCTAATTATGAACGGGCCATTGGGGACAGAATATGCAAAGCGTGCAGCTTGCGGCGAGCGAGGTATGGGTCACCCTCATCCTGGGCGCCATACTGTATTTGTTCAAAAACGAGCTCAGCCAAAAGCGGGTCACGCGGGCCCTGGTGGTCGCCTGCATCGTCAGGCTTGTGAGCGACGCCGTCTCTTGGGGGTTCGACGGGGTGCCGGGCGCCTTCTTCGGCGCAGTTCTCACGGTCAGCAACTACGCCACGTTCGTCTCGAACGACCTGGTCTCCATCGCGTTCTCGATGTTCATATGGGGGCTCGTCAAGAGGGGAGACGAAAGGCCCGGCCTTATCCTGAAGGCGTACTGGGCGCTGGAGGCCGTTGCGATATGCGCCCTGACCCTGAACGTCCACTTCGGGTGGTTCTACTCCCTCGACGCCGGCAACGCCTACACGAGGGGCGACTATTACCGGCTCACGCACGTGGCTCCCATCGCGGCCCTGCTCGTCGTGCTCTGGCTGCTCCTGAGGTATCGCGACAGGCTCGGCAAGAACCAGGCCGTCATGGGGTGGTCGTACCTCGTCGTGATGGCAGGCGCCACCGCATACGAGCTTGCGAGCTTCGGGCTGTCGCTGCAAGCCTACGCCCAGACGTTCTCCGCGCTCATGGCGCTCTTCGTCGACGAGATAGACATCCGGCGCAGCCTGATCGCGACCCAGGAGAAGCTCAGGCACACCAACGCCGAGCTCAAGGCGCAGGAGAAGAAGGCCGAGGCCGCGCTGCAGGCGGAGGAGCGCAAGACGCAGATCATCCTCTCGATCGCCGCCACCTACAAGGAGATCGTGGTGCTGGACTTTGCGACGAGGCGCTACCACATCCTCTCCCAGCACGAGGGCTCCTATCGCTCGACGGGAGTGGCCGGCACCTTCGACCAGCTCGTTCAGACGACGTTCAAAACCAAGCTCGCCTCAGATTACGGCAACAACGAGGAGGTGCGCGCCTTCCTCGACCTCGACACCGTGCAGGGGCGCCTGCGGCACAAGAACGCCGACGCCATGGAGCTCAAGACCACGGCCGGCACCTGGTATTCGGCGGGGTTCCTCGCCAACAGGCGCGACGGGGCGGGCAACGTGGTCGACTGCCTGTTCGTCGTGCGCGACATCGCCGAGCAGAAAAGGCGGGAACTGGAAAAAGACGATGCGCTGATGCGGCAGCAAGACGAGCTGTCCCTTGCGCTTGCGGCGGCGCAGCAGGCCAGCAAGGCAAAGACCATGTTCCTCAACAGCATGTCTCATGACATCCGCACCCCCATGAACGCCATCATCGGCTTCACCGCGCTGGCGCAGACGCACATCTCCAACACCGAGCAGGTGCAGGACTACCTTGCGAAGATCGCCACGTCGAGCACCCATCTGCTGAGCCTCATCAACGACATCCTCGATATGAGCCGCATCGAGAGCGGCAGCGTCAAGCTCGACGAGAAGCCCCTGCACCTGCCCGACCTGCTCCACGACCTGCGCACCATGATCCAGGGACTCATCAACTCCAAGCAGCAGAACCTCTACATCGACGCGCAGGACGTGACCCACGAGGACGTCGTGACCGACAAGCTGCGCCTGAACCAGGTGCTCATCAACATCGTGGGCAACGCCATCAAGTTCACCCCGGCGGGCGGCGACATCATCGTCCACCTCGTGGAGAGGCCCTGCCTCACGCGCGGGCACGCGACGTACGAGATTTCGATCAAGGACAACGGCATCGGCATGTCGGCCCAGTTCACGGAGCATGTGTTCGACACGTTCTCCAGGGAGCGCTCCTCCACGGTGAGCGGCATCCAAGGCACCGGCCTGGGCATGGCCATCACGAAGAACATCGTGGAGATGATGGGCGGCACCATCGACGTGCAGAGCGAGGAGGGCAAGGGCAGCAAGTTCACCGTCACCCTCACCTTGCGCCTTGCAAGCCAGGCGGTGAGGCAGGAGCCCATCCCCGAGCTGCGCGGCGCCAGGGCACTTGTGGCCGACGACGACATCGACACGTGCCGCAGCGTCTGCAAGATGCTGCGCAGCATAGACATGCAGCCCGATTGGACCTCGTCGGGCAAGGAGGCCGTCCTGCGCGCCCAAGACGCCGCCGAGCTCAACGACGAGTACAAGGTGTACATCATCGACTACCTCATGCCCGACATGAACGGAATCGAGACCGTGCGCCGAATTCGCCGGGTGATCAGGGAAGACGTGCCCATCATCGTGCTGACGGCCTATGACTGGACCGACTTCGAGCAGGAGGCGCGCGAGGCGGGCGTCACGGCCTTCGTGGCCAAGCCCATCTTCATGTCTGAGCTCAGGTCGGTGCTCACCCGTCCCGTCCAGGAGGAGGCGCAGGCGGACGAGGTCGCCGTGATGCCGTGCGACTATTCCGGCAAGAGGGTGCTTTTGGTGGAGGACAACGAGCTGAACCGCGAGATCGCCTCCACGATCCTGGAGGAGGCGGGCATGCTGGTCGATTGCGCCGAGGACGGCATCGAGGCGGTCAACGCCGTCAACGAGGCGCCGGAGGGCACCTACGACCTGGTGCTCATGGACATCCAGATGCCCCGGATGGACGGCTACACCGCGGCGCGGGAGATTCGCACGCTGCCCGACAACAGGAAGGCCAACGTCCCCATCGTCGCGATGACGGCGAACGCCTTCGACGAAGACAGGCGCAGAAGCTTCGAATGCGGTATGAACGGCCATGTCGTGAAGCCCATCGACGTCAAGGCCTTGGTGCAGACCCTCAACCGGGTGCTGGGGGATTCGGGACGATGACCGCTCGGGTCGCCCGAAGGCCCATCGATGCGGTTCCCTCGCTCCATGCGCCCGTTTGCGGTGATATGATGTGACGCGAAACTGCTCGTGCCCCTTTCGGCGGCACTGCGATGTCTTTGACGCCAATCGTCACGCAAAGGGGCCACATGCTCACTCGGAGGCGCTTTGCCGCATCGGCGGCGACGCTCATTGCCATAGGCGCCGCTGTGCCGGCCATGCTCGCGGGTTGCGCGCCTGCGGGCGAAGCCGCCCCGTCGAGCGAGCTTGCCGAGCTTGTGGTGGGCTGCGACTCCTTCCCGCCGTTCGTTCGGTTCGATGAGAACGGCGACCCTTCGGGCATCGACGTCGACATTCTCCGCACGGCCTTGCGACGCCTGGGCTACGAGCCGGTTTTCAAGCGCATCTCATGGAAAGACAGGGC
>CAKUKJ010000074.1 GCA_934662525.1 uncultured Coriobacteriales bacterium
ATCGTGCATCTCAATGTTCTCTGGAATTGGGAGAACGGCGGGCAACAAGTCCTTTCTAACAGCCATACAACAACCAACATAAGAGTTTTTAACTAAATTCTTGAACAATCCCGCCTTAGACTGCCTGAGACCGTAAAGCGTGGCACCTAAAGACCGTCCATCCGCATCGACTAGTCGGGCGTTATGAACAACGACGCCAAAATCACCACTTTCGAATGCGCTCATAACCTTTTCGACTTTGTCGCGGTGCCAGACATCGTCTTGGTCAGAAAGAAAAACAACGTCACCACAAGCCAAACTAAGGGCATGGCTGAAATTTGCAATGAGACCGCGTCGGGGCCCCTCCACTATCCTGATATTGTTAAATTCGCTTTGTAGCGAGAGAATGATACCAAGAGTTGAATCGCTAGAGCCATCGTCTGAGATAATGACCTCGTCTGTGGCCGAGACGCACGCAAGAATCGAGCGCAACTGCTGCTCGATGTACTTCTCTCCGTTATAGGTTGTTACACAGACGCTAATCACAGAAAACCATCCTAAGCTCGCGCTGCGAGAATCGAACGAATCTTTGTTGCGTCGCCCCAAATAGCAGGCGAATCATATGGACGGTCGGGATACTTGCCGTACCCGAGCTTGATTGCAAAACCGTTTTCGGCAATGAATTGCTCAATGTAGTCACCCAGTGCAATGGGCTCACCGGAGCAGATATTTATAATGCCGTTGACCTCGCCTTGCTCGACAGTCGCGACAACTTGATTGCAGAACTCATCGTAAGGCAGGAAGTCGTACTTGCATCGTCCGCTTGTGAACGGGAACTCAGCCTTGCCCTCTCGCTCGGCGGCAACAATCTTGGAGAAGATGGAGCAGCCACGCCCGTCATTCGAGACGAGGTAAAAGCCGCGCAACCACTGCATTTGAGCATTGTGTTGGCGACAAAGTTCCCCAGTCAGTTGACGAAGGGCATTCTTTGCAACACCGTATGGAGTTGTCGGGTTGCAGGGCGTATTCTCATCAACCATACCCTCATGGTATCCGACCTCGTGCATGGAGCCCATCACTGCCACACGCTTGACGCCCGCTTCAAGAGCCGCCTTGATGAACAGGTAGTGCTTGGGGAGGTCTTCTAGATGAAAGATGTCGTTATGGGCAAAACCGTTGCGCCAGGCAAGGTGCAAGAGAACATCCGGAGTCTCCTCCGTTTCGAAGTCAAAAGAGAAAACGTCGCCGATGCGCTCCTCAAGTCCGATATGCTTAATGCCGCAAGGGCGAAACCCCATGGCAACCACCTCGTGGCCTGCCTTTAAGAGTTGCGCCACAACGCCCTTACCGATATAGCCGTCGGCTCCGGTGACCATGATTCTCATCGGCTGCCTTTCTCGTATCCGTGGTATTCGCAGTCCTCGCCCAACAAGGCCTTGACGAAGGACTCAATCGAATAGCTTCCGTAAATCTCATCGGAAAGCTCCCGGTAGGGGGCGTCGAAAAACCCCACAGGGATGCTGCCGGCACCGTCCCATACGGCGACGTCACCACTACGGGCGAAGTCATAGAATGCCGCGTCGGGGTTGGCCGTTATCAGCTTGCGGTGCGCGCCAACAGTTTCGAGAGTCCGCATGGTAAGCCCCTGCTGGCCCGACTGAGGGGAGTCGATAATCGCCTTGGAACGTGAGTAGACTGTCGACACCTGGTCAGCCGAAAGGGACGCAAACTCGAAGTTAACCCCCCTATAAGCAGAGTCGGTCACGCTTCGAAACGCCGCCGAAGTCCTCGAAGGCATGAAAAAGTATTTGAAGACCTTTAACCCCATCGACTCAAGGTCTGCGCAGATGGAAGTCACTGCCTTGAACTTGCTCGGTTGGTGCACACTACCAACGAAGCAGGCGTCGTAGTCAAACCCGCCCTCCGGCAGAAGCGGGAGGCTCGAGTAGGCTCCCGAAAAAAACAGTGGGCGAAGCTTGAAGCCATAGCTCTCACAATCAGCGGGTTCGAACGAATAAATCTCGTCGAAAAGGTCGCGGCATTCACCAAAACGCTCACAATTGCCGTAAGAATCCCAAAGGTAGGCAACAAAGCGTGCCCTGCTCGCCTTCCTGACGGGAGCAAATTGGTCATATGTGAAGCAGAACGACATGCCTCCCATAAAGAGAAGCAGGTCATAGTCCCCAGCAGCGACCTGCTTTCGAAGCGACTCCGCATACGAGGAAATTTGACCATCGATGAGCCTGTAGCTTATTTTTGCAAGTGACTTGAATGAGACAGACTCACTTGGCCGATCGTTGGTGCACTCAACGTCGTGCCCCTGTCGAACAAGTTCGTCACGGACACGTTCACGATAGCCAAAGAACGTCGGCGCCATGAGAAGGATGCGCATGGGCTATTTCCCTTTCCTCATGGCCTTGAAGGTTCTCACAAAGATGCGGGCGTCCAGAGCGAGACTCGCGTGGCGCACGTAGAAAAGCTCGAGAAGCTGGCGTGAACCGTCAGCCCAAGTGGCTTGGTTACGCTCGGTCACCTGCCACCAGCCGGTAATACCAGGTTTGCACGAAAGGAACTCATCGCGGGCATTGCCAAACTCGTATGTCTCGTCAAGGGTGACGGGACGGGGCCCGATGATAGAGAGCTCACCCATAAGAACATTGATGAACTGAGGAAGCTCGTCGAGGGAAGTGCGGCGCAGAATGCGACCGACACGGGTAATGCGAGGATCGTTGTCGAGCTTCTGCTCGCGCTTCCAAATGGCAAGCTGACTGGAAGACATGTACTTCTCGGGTGCAGTGTCCGCGTCGACCACCATGGAACGAAGTTTAAAGATGCGGATGGGCTTGCCATATTGCCCGATGCGCTCCTGACGAAAGAACGGCTTACCAGGGGAATCGACGCATATCACCACGCACACGATGACAACGGGCACGAAAAGAGCAACACACACCAGCAAGGAGAAAACAATATCAAAAGCGCGCTTGAGGATATGATAGCCCCGCCCGCCCTTCTTGGGTGCGGCTGCGGCAGGGTCTGGAGCGGGGGCAACGAAGACGGGCGAGTCGGTCGATACCCGCGACGCATTACCCGGCTCCACGGCCAGATTGTCTTGCATGCCCACCGTCACTCCCTTCAGCTCGTCGCATCCTCTAACAGCATACACCACCGAACGCCCCCCCCCGCTGTTTTGCGGAAGTTTGCTCAAAGCGGCTGCCAAACGGCATTGCGCCACACCTCGCTGAAAGGCACTCAGTCAAATTTGTTATTGTAATAGCCAATCAGGCCTCATCGTTCGTCATCGGCCCATTTGCATCCAAACGCCGCCTAGATACCCCCGTGTTGCAGAATTTGTCCATAAACACGCACAACATGTACGGGCGGCAGGCATATACACCCATCCACCGCACTACTGAAACGGCGTTCATGTGAAACAAAGATCTGCTTCCACCTGATAGCACCGCTCAGAGTTTCAGCTGTCAATCTTAGCCCTGCGTTCCATGAAGCCCGCTTCAATCTGCCGCCCCAATTCCTCCGCCCGAAAGAAGCCAAGATTACAAATACCCTCTACTGCCGAACGCAAGGCACATGGAAACGTCTCCAATAACTCGTCCAATTCACTTCCAACGAGTTTTGCGTTCGTACCACAACTTCGCGCCATTGATAGAATCTCGGTGCGGGTCACCTCGTCTATACGTCTAGAACCTCCAAACGAAACACCCATCTCTTTGTATATACCAGGGTATATAGTTGTGCATGTGACGTCATACAATGGTGAAAGCGCTCTTTCTCCCCAGTCGGCAGACCAAAGTAGCGAGTGGTTCTTCAGATGGTTGTCCGCGTTCCCAACCGCCCAATCAAACATCAGCCGCAAAACGAAGAACTGTTTGTCTCCAAAGGGATTCGCGCTCTCATCGTTGATGAGGCTCGCGCAGTGATTGGCGTAGTTTCCATCGGTAGGCTCATACTTATCGCGAAGATACGGAAGGGCCTGGAGGAAATCTTCCTGATGAAGGCGACAGAGATAATCATTACCAGTATCAACTCGGTCAAATCTTTCCACTGCGATAAGAGGCTCACATCCCTCAACAGCAATCAGTTCGCAAGGTGCCACTTCATAATCCAGCTTCCTGGCGGTTTCCATGCAAATTGCCTCATTGATCGTTTGGCCGGGAAAGCTTCCGTCGCAAGCTTTAACAATGTGGCTGGAAGGCGCTGCTCCCTGTGGCAAAAACCAGGCACCGCTGCCTTTGTCGCGGAACACTCCCATCTTCATTTGCGCCCCCGCCAACGAGAGCCTCGAACGTTCGATGACCTGCGGGGCAATCTCCTGGGGAGATCTTGCGAATCGCTCGAACATGTCCCATTCCAAAGGGCGGTAGCCCCTGCCCTCTTCAGGCCTTTCGCCATCGGTCTTAAACACCAATGCACCGGCCGACTCGTTGTTCAGGCGCTCAATCAAGGAGCATGTGTCGGCAGAAGACGCATGGAACATGGTGTTTAGGCTTCTGCGCATGCTTCCTTCCGGCAAGATTCCCTCAAAGAAAGGCCTTGCCTCCTCGGAAGAAAATGGCCTCGCGACCAGGGGCAACGAATGAGAAATGGCATGTGGTGCTGGGCCATTAAGATAAGACTCGCTGTATGCGAAAGTCAATCCGTCACTCATTGGCTCGATCTTGCCGACCTCTTCAAAAGAACCCAGTCTCTCTCGGTACACGACCAAGCTTTTCTTGGACATAATCTACCTCTCAAATGCCACGATATCGATGCCCAGAGACATTGCGTACGTAAGAACCTTGTCGATTCCCACCGATCCCCTACCGCGCTCCATCTCGCCCACTAACCTGGGACTACAGCCCAACATACCCGCAATCTGCTCTTGCGTATAACCCAGCTTCTTGCGTCTTTTACGCAAGAGCACCCCCAATGCATCTTCCCCGGTAACCCGAACCCCTTGGGCAAGTATCTGATCTCTTGTTAAGGCCATCGTTTCTCACAATCTTACGTTTAGGTAATATAGCAGTCTTTGTACTAAGAATAGTACTTATACGTAAGATTATGTCTATGCTTGCTGAAATCTTACGTATAGGGAGCAGTTGTGATGGCCACAGACGGTTATCCTTATATGATGCATCTTGTGGTATCTCACGCGCTCATGAGGAGATGGACTATCGTATCCTTTCAGTCGCCTACAATGCGCTCTCGCCCAAAGACCGTCAGTTCCTTGCCGCAATGGCACGCGATGTGAATGTGAGTGCCCAAGCCGAAATTGCCCGTCGCATGGGAGTGACAAGCGGCTATGCCAGCGAATACAAACGGTGCCTCGTCGAACAAGGTGTCATAGAGAAGCGCTCGCGAGAAGTACTCGCATTTGCAATTCCCGGTATGAGGGATTACGTGTTGCGCATGCAGGAATAGCAACACCTATGCCCTTGCGATTCCTGCCGTCGCCAAAACCTCTGCCGTCCTCCTCTGCACAGCCCCACAAACAGCCTCGATGCGGCCGGGCATGGAGCGGATGAAAGAGCTGCGGGAGAGAAGATTTGGGAGGTCATCGCGAACAAACAAGTTGAGCCCGCTGGGGTCAAGCCATGAGAGGGACTCAGCATAGCGGGCAAGCTGCTCGTCAACGCGTCGTGAGAACGGCATCCAGGCATGGCTTCGGTATGGTTTGAAGATGTTGGACTGGAACTGGTCACAAAAGAACGACTCACCGTTGTCGTATATGGGCGCGACGCGGAGCCACTCATGCGAGTCACTGTCACGGATGATGCCGAAGTTGCCCCAGTGGCGGTCGAAGTTGGCAATCACATGATCGAGCACGAGCATCTTTGCGAGCTGGACGCGAGCGTCGCGCAGGCCATGCAGCTCGCAAATGCGAGCAAACCTCTCATAGAGCGAGAGCGCATTGTCTTTAGGGTGGCTTCTCAGCACATCGAAAGCGCTGACCAACTCTTCGTTTGCATCGACCATGCACGGGCAAACTGAGACATACTCGGGCCAGGAGCTCGGCTCCAATCCATACGGAACAAAGTCCCCGGGCTCGAAGATGCGTTCACACAAACGCGTCGTCATGTATTCGTTAAGCGGCTCTTGAAACATGTTTGCCTGCTTGGCCGACTTGACCATGACGCGCATGCCATCTCGCGCCTCCCAACGCTTGGGAAGATTGCCACCCAGAGCGGCGTCGGGCGAGGAGGCAGCAATGGTCACATCGACGAGGTTGCGAAACGACTCCCTCGACGATGGGTCACGCGGCACGAGGGCCTCGCCAAGAGCGCTTGGAAAGTCATTGTCGAAGAAGTTGACATCGCGCCAGGCAACGTCGCTTCCAACAGGTCGAAGCCAGTATTGGTCTGACAGAGACAGCGCCGATCCTGAATCGAGCAGTTCGGCCGGACTCATAAGGTTCAGTCGTCGAAGAACGGGCTCGATCCCCTGACGCGTGGGCGGAATGGCACGCATCTCAATCCATCCATCAAGGCGCGACCGAGAAAACCTCCCCCGGGTGTCAAGGCAACCCAACGGCAAATCAGCAGGTGAAACGAGACGCGTCTTGCCCGTAGTACGACGAGTGCGACAATCGAATGTGAACTCGAGAACCTCCACATCCCTGCACATGAGCACACGCCGGATGAGTGCCGGGCCGTCCGCCTCATGCATGCCTTACGCCTCCTTACGCGCATCACATCTTGCGTTGGTGTTTGCGGAATTGTACGTCACACAATGCTTGCGCGGCCACCTTGTCGCAGCAGGCGGCGTTTCTTCGCCACACAAGGCAGGATACGACTCCGCTTTGCGTTTGAGCTGTCTGGAGACACTGCGCGCAGGAGAGGAGCGAAACAGATCGAGCCAAATGCGAACTGCTCCGCCCTGACGACATCTATAGCTTTTCAAGCAGCTGGTCAATCTCGGGGATGCAGGATTCGAATCGCTCGTAGCTGGGGGAAGTTATGACGAGGGGCTCACCGGTGATGGGATGGGTGAAGGACTCGCGCCAGGCGTGGAGCATGAGCGGGGTGGGATGGGGGGACTCGGCGGTGCCTTCGGAGCGCATGCCAGTTGGGTTGCGGCGCGAGCCGCCTCTTAGGCCGGGCGTTTGCGCATCATGCCCGTAGAGGACGTCTCCCACAACGGGAAACCCACGAGAGGCCAGGTGCACGCGAATCTGGTGCCTGCGACCCGTGCCGAGCGTCACGAGGAGCAGCGAGAAACGATTGTCAGGCGATAGGGCAAGGCGCTCGACATAGGTGAGGGCGTCTTGCCCTTGACCGCGTGGGCAAGTACGCATGCGGCGGGCATCGTGGCGGTCGCGCGCAAGGGGCGCATCGATGCGGTCGTGTGTCTTGGGATAGATGCCCTCAACAAGGACAAGGTAGCGCTTCTGCATGAGCGCGTGGTCGGCGACGAGGGCATCGAACAGGCCTTGGAACTCGACTGCCTTCGAAAAGAGCACGATGCCGGTGGTGTCGACGTCAAGACGTTGCAAAGCTTGGGGGCTCAAGAGCCCCTCCCCCGCTTCAAGATAGGCCTCCATACGAGCCGAGAGGGTGTCGTTAGCAGAGCCGTCGCCATGCACGAGCAACCCCGAGGGCTTGTCTGCTGCAAGGATAAAGTCGTCCTCATACAGGATGCGTGGGGAGGCCTGTGAGCGAACAGGGACACTTGCAGGCTCGGTGGCGGCATCGATGGCCAGTCCGTGAGTTTGAGGGTCGAACGACGCCCTGCCCTGGGCCCGCAGACGGGCAGAGAGCGTCTTTGAAATACCGAGGTCAACAAGAGCCGTCGAAACGTCTTTGACATCAGCATCCATAACAAAACGGAACGACTTGCCTGCACGGCCTTCGTATATATAAGGAAACCCCATTTGCAAGCCCTCTTCCCTCCGCAATAAACGATGTCGGTGCCTCTGCGTCCCCATTCACGAAAATAAAAAAATGGGGGAGCAAAAACCGCCGAGATGTTTCCGCATTTTAGGGGTTCTCCAGCCAGGAACCAGGCGTGAGGCGGGGCTGTTTCATCCAAATACTCAATGGGGCAAATTGCATCCATGAAAAAGTGCAGGTAGATGAGCCAAGAGTATGTGAATGAACAGCGCAGAGCCTTCCCTCCTCTTCACGGGCGGCCATTCCATGGCTGGAGAAGGCCGGTTTCGCGGAAGAAACCACCGATCAAGCGCCTTTTTCATGCGTGGCAATCAAAAGGTGGGGTTCATATCCACACATGCATGCCCCTGGCAAGTCTATAAGGCAAAATGCTTAGCCGGAAAGACGCAAGAAGACCAAGCATAAACAAACAGAGGGACACCTCAGATGAGATGTCCCTCTTAGATGAACCAAGATAGAAAAGGCCGGAGCTTAGGCCTTGGCCTGCTCGAGGCAGTCGTCCACGGCCGTGAAGATGGCCTTGGAGGTGACGGTCGCGCCGGAGACGGCGTCGACGCCCTCGGTGCCGTTGGCCTCGACGATCTCGTCGGGGAGCTGCTCGATGGCCTTGGAGCCGATGCCCTGGGTCTCGGAGTTGTCGCCCACGGTGACGGAGGCGACCTTGCCGTCCTTGACCTCGACGGTCACGGGCACCTTGCCGCCGATGCCCTTGCCCTCGGCGGTGTACTCGCCGTCCTTGTAGGAAGCGGCGGAGGCGTCAGCCTTGGCGTCCTTGCTGTCAGCCTTGGAGTCGGCAGCGGGGGTAGCCTGCTCGAGGCAGTCGTCCACGGCCGTGAAGATGGCCTTGGAGGTCACGGAGGCTCCGGAGACGGCGTCGACGCCCTCGGTGCCGTTGGCGGCCACGATCTCGTCGGGGAGCTGCTCGATGGC
>CAKUKJ010000075.1 GCA_934662525.1 uncultured Coriobacteriales bacterium
CGATGGGCTCTTGGAGGACGTGCTGGTTTTCCAGGAGCTTCTCCAGGCGGGCGTCGGCGGGGATGTACTTGAGCAGGGCCAGCAGGTCCTCGTCTTTCGCCTTGGGGTTGATGAGCACCTCCACGCCGCCCGCGCATTGGGCCACGCTCGTGAGCTCGCCTTTGCTCATGCCCTTTTCCTTGAGGTCGACGAACTGGTATTTGATGCGGCGCTCCTTGAACCAGCGCTCGGCCTTTTTGGTGTCAAAGCTTTTCTTGGTGCCGAAAATCTGAATGTTCACGTGTGCTCCTTGGGTGCATGGCGCCTGGATGGTTCTCACGTGCAAAAGCATACACCGCCAGCGGATTTATAGGCACGGCGAGACGTGCAGGGGATATACTTCCCCAATCCGTTACAGCGCGCGGCCTGCCCGCGCCGCCCTGAGACCGAAAAGGACGAGCATGACTTCTGAGGCACCTGCACGCGTAAGCGAGCTTTTCAGCGGCAAGCAGCCGCTTTCGTTTGAGATCTTCCCGCCTAAGGGCGACCTGACCGAGGTGGAGGCGCGCCGCGTGGCGGGCGACCTTGCCCAGCTGGATCCCGCGTTCATTTCGGTTACGTACTCGGCGGGCGGGTCGGGCAACTCCGGCGCCACGACGAAGGTGGCCTCCCTCATCACCCGCGAGCTCGGCGTGCCCAGCGTGGCGCACCTCACCTGCCAGGGCCTCACGCGCGCCCAGCTCGACGAGAAGATCGCCGAGATGCGCGCCGCCGGCATCCAGAACGTCCTCGCCCTGCGCGGCGACCCCCGGCCCGACGCCCCGGCCGGCGACTTCTCCTACGCCGCCGACATCATCCCGATCCTGCGCGAGGCCGGGTTCTGCGTGGGCGCAGCCGCCTATCCCGAGGGGCATGTGACCTGCGAGTCGCTCGAGGCCGACGTGCGCCACCTGCGCGAGAAGCAGGATGCAGGCGCGCAGTTCTTCGTGACGCAGCTCTTCTTTGACAACGAGGACTTCTTCCGCTTCCGTGACATGGCTCGCAAGGCCGGCATCACGACCCCCATCACGTGCGGCATCATGCCGTTCATGAGCAAAGGCCAGGTGCAGCGCATGATCTTCATGTGCGGGGCCTCCTTGCCTTCGCCCATCATCCGCCTGCTCAACCGCTATGAGGGCGACGATGCCGCGCTGCGCCGGGCCGGCGTGGAGTATGCCGCCGCGCAGCTGCGCGGCTTGCGCGACGCCGGGGCAGACGGCCTGCATGTGTACACGATGAACAAACCCGACGTGGCCCGCGCCATCTGCGAGCTGCTCTAGGGCGCTCGCAAGGTGGGGGAGGAACGCAGGATGCCGACGAGGCCGGCGGGTCGCGATGCAGGAGGTGCCAGGCCGGCCCCATTGGCGGCCGGAGGGGCGGCCTCTACCGATGCGGCGCGTTCTGCTCGAGCCGGTCGCATCCGCGTCTCGGAGGTCATGCGTTACCTGGGCCATGCCGGCCAGGAGGTTGCGCCTGAGCTTGAGGAACGCATCGCGGCCGGCATCGCATTGGCCGAGCGAACGTGCGAGCCGCGCTGGCTCTGGCGGGTGTTCGAGGTCGTGGACGCAGCCGGGGCGGCCGCCTTGCCGCAGAGCGGCAAGGCGGCGATTGCCTGCGTACCAGACGATGCACCAAGGGCCGGCACCGCGCCCGACGCCCCTGCCGTGAGGCTTGCGGGCACCTCGCTTGAGCTGCCCGGCCGCGATATCGCCGACTTCCTTTGCGGCGCCGTGCGCGTCGCCCTCCTTGCCTGCACGCTCGGCGCCCCCGCCGACCGCGAGCTGCGCCGCCTCGGCCTTGCCGACCCCCTCGGGCAGCTCGTGTTTGACGCCGCGTGCACCGACTTGGTGGAATGGGGGGCCGACCAGGCCTGTGCGGAGATTGCAGCCGAGGCGGCGTCGCTGGGCCTCAAGATGGGTGAGCAGTTCAGCCCGGGATACGGCGACCTGCCGATCGACGTTCAACCTGATTTCCTCGATGTGCTGCACGCCGGAAAGCGCCTGGGCCTTACGGCGAGCGCGTCGAGCCTGCTCGTGCCCACCAAAAGCGTGACCTGCATCGTGGGGCTCTATCCCGCCGAGCCGCCCGCCGGCATGCACCTCGGGTGCGGCGCGTGCAACATCTGGGCAAACTGCCAGCTGCGTCTGCGCAGCACGCCCTGTTGGAAGCGCGCCGCTCGCGATGACGTGCCCGACACGCCCCTTCACGAGCACGCCGCGCCCGTCGGATCTTCCCCCGGCAGCCCTGCCTAGCTCCGTTTGCCCCTGATGCCCGCCCGTCGTCGTTCTAATGAGGTTGCCCATGCCACGCGACTGTTTCCGCACAACCGACCCGTTCCTGCGCCGCGTCTTCGCCGGCGAGGAGTTCCTCGTGTTCGACGGCGCCATGGGCACGATGCTGCAA
This sequence comes from uncultured Coriobacteriales bacterium, assembly GCA_934662525.1. Lineage (GTDB taxonomy): Bacteria > Actinomycetota > Coriobacteriia > Coriobacteriales > UMGS124 > UMGS124. The sequence continues at coordinate 2,422 of CAKUKJ010000075.1, forward strand.
AATGCGGGCCTCAAGGCCGGCGAGCTGCCCGAGCTGCTCAACTTCTCCCATCCCGAAGTCGTGGAGGGCGTCCATCGTGCCTACGTAGAGGCCGGCTCCGACGTCGTCACGGCCAACACGTTCGGCGCCAACGCCCATAAGCTGGGCGATGCGGCAAGCGTGGAGGACGTCTTTGCGGCCGGCATCGCATGCGCGCGCAAGAGCGGGGCGCGCTACGTGGCTGCCGACATCGGTCCCATCGGTGCCCTGCTCAAGCCGCTCGGCACCATGGATTTCGACGAGGCTTACGAGCTTTTTGCCCAGCAGGCTCGCGCGGCGCAAGCAGCCGGGGCCGACCTGTTCGTCATCGAGACCATGACCGACCTGCTGGAGGCCAAGGCGGCCGTCCTTGCATGCCTGGAGTGCTCCAGCTTGCCGGTCGTCGTCACCATGACGTTCGGCGAGGACGGCTGCACCTTCTTGGGCACGAGCCCCGAGATCTGCGCCATGACGCTGTCGGCCTTGGGCGTGCAGGCGGTGGGCGTCAACTGCTCGCTGGGGCCCGACGCGCTTGCGCCCCTGCTTGCGCGCATGGCCCCCTTTGCACGCGTGCCCCTCATGGTGCAGGCAAACGCGGGGCTGCCGCGCATCGTCGACGGGCAGACTGTCTTCGACATAGACGCGCAGGCGTATGCGCAGGCCGCCGTCTCCCTGCTCGACGCGGGCGCCACTATAATCGGCGGCTGCTGCGGCACCGCGCCCGACTACATCGCGCGCATCCGCACGCTGGTGGATGCGCGCACCGCGCAGCCTCCTCAGACCCGCGACACGCATGCCTTTGCCATCTGCAGCGCGCAGCAATCCCTGGTCATGCAGGCCGGCAAGCCGTATGCCAATGTCATTGGCGAGCGCATCAACCCCACGGGCAAAAAGCGCTTGAAGGAGGCGTTGCGCTCGGGCGACTTCGACTATGCGGTGGGCGAGGCGCTCGACCAGGCCGAGCTGGGGGCAGACGCGCTCGACGTCAACGTGGGCCTGCCCGAGCTCGACGAGCCGTGCGTGCTTGTGGAGGTCATGGAACGCATCCAGGCCGTGTGCGACCTGCCGTTGCAGATTGACTCCTCCGATGCTCAGGCTGTTGAGGCCGCCGTGCGCCGCTATGCCGGCAAGGCGCTCATCAACTCGGTGAACGGCAAGGCCGAGTCGCTTCAGGCCATCATTCCCATCGCGGCCCACTATGGCTGCGCGGTCGTGGGTCTCGCGCTCGATGAGGACGGCATCCCCGAGACGGCCGAGGGCCGTTTGGCAATCGCCCGCAGAATCGTGCGCGCCTGCGAAGAGGCGGGCATCCCCCGCGAAGACGTCGTCATCGACTGTCTGGCCATGGCAGCCTCCACCAACCAGCGCCAGGTGGGCCAGATTTTGCGCGCCATGCGCCTTGTGCACGAGGAGCTGGGCGTGCGTTGCGTGCTCGGCGTGTCCAACATCAGCTTCGGCCTGCCCCAGCGCGAGATGGTGAACGCCGTGTTCCTGGCGCAGGCTTTTGCCGCCGGGCTCGACCTGGCCATCATGAACCCCAAGTCGCGCCGCATGTGCGACGTGGTGGCGACCCAGCGTGTGCTCAACGCCCAGGACGAGGGTGCCGTCGCGTTCATCGGGCGCTACGCCCAGGCTCCCAACCCCTATGACGCGCAGGTGTCGGCCGGTGCGCCTGGCACCGCCGCAGTCCCGGTCCCTCAAGGCGGGCAGGAAGCCGCTGGTGCCGCTGCCAATGACGCCGCCGAGGGCGACGGCGACCCCATCTCCCGCGCCCGCCACCTCATCCTCACGGGCCGCAAGGCCCAGATGGGGGACGTGACGCGCGAGCTGCTCCAAACCCGCGACGCCCTTGAGGTCATCGACGGCTGCTTCATCCCCGTGCTCGACGAGGTGGGCGCCAAATTCGAGCGCGGCGAGCTGTTCTTGCCCCAGCTCATGGCCTCGGCCGAGGCGGTGAAGGTCGGCTTCGACACGGTCAAGGCCGCAGCCCCCGCAGCTGCCTCCTCCGACAAGGGCGACATCGTGCTCGCCACCGTGAAGGGCGACATCCACGACATCGGCAAGAACATCGTGAAGATGCTGCTTGAGAACTACGGCTATCGCGTGCACGACCTGGGCCGCGACGTGGCCCCCGAGGCCGTGCTGGAATGCGTGCAGAAGACCGGCGCACGGCTCGTGGGCCTGTCGGCCCTCATGACGACCACCGTGCGCTCCATGGAGCAGACGGTGGCGCTCCTGCACGCCCAGGCGCCGGGCGTGCGCGTCATGGTGGGGGGCGCCGTGCTCACCCCCGAGTACGCAGCCACGATGGGCGCCGAGTACTACGCCAAGGACGCCGCCGAGTCGGCCCGCATCGCGGGGGAGTTCTTCGCAGGCAAATGACGCTCCTGCAGCTGGCCCCTGAATCGAGGTCGTTCCGCCGCTTCTGGCACATCTCGCCTCGTTTCTTCACATGCTCCCCATGAGATGATGGAGTTTTGCGGCAGGCTATTATGAGCCTGCCGCAGCCTCGCTAGACTGTTTCCTTGCTCGCTAGCTGCCGACGGCGTTCACGTCGGGCTTGTGCGAGGCTGCGCCCGCTGTGGGCTGCGGCCCCCAAGCGCGTTCCGGCTGCGGGCCCCGGTGCGCCACGGTTTGGCGCGATTCATCCAAAGGAGCTTTAACCGCATGAATGCAAGTCCAACCGCCGGCAAGGCAGCCGGCAGTTACGTTGCGCTGCTTGCCGTCCTGTACGGCGCGGCCTTCCTCGCCGGATTCAACGAGAACCTGGTCAACATGGGCCTCATGTCCATCATGGGGGAGTACGGCGTTGACTCGGTGACCGCCCAGTGGCTCGTCACCGGCTATATGATCGCCTCCACCGTCGTGGTCATGTGCATGGCGTTCCTCTATCGCCGCTTCCCCCTGCGCAAGCTGTTCCTTGTGGGCGCGGTCCTCACCGTCGCGGGCTCGGCCATGGGCCTCTTCGCGATGAGCTTCCCGTTCCTGCTGGTGGCGCGCCTTGTCCAGGCTGTAGGCGCCGGCATGTTCATCCCCATGATGATGAACACCATCCTCATCGTGACGCCCAAGAACAAGCTGGGCACGTTCATGTCCATCGGCGGCTGCATGATCAGCTTTGGCCCGGCTTTCGCACCCGTCGTGTGCGGCTGCCTCGTCACGGCATTCGGCTGGCACTCGGTCTTTGCCGTGCCGCTCGTCGGCATGGTCGTCATCGCGCTCCTCGGCATGGTCTTCCTGCGCGACCTGGGCACCTCCGAGGTGCATCTCGACGTTCCCTCGGCCACGCTGTCGGCGCTCTTCCTGTTCACGCTGTCCTTCGGCCTGGCTCAGCTCATGACCACGCCGCTCGTCGGTGGCATCTCGCTCGTCATCGCCGTGGCGTCGGCAATCGCGTTCGTCGTGCGCCAGACGCGCTGCGCCTTCCCGCTCATCGACATCACCCCGATGAGGAGCATCCGCTTCTGGCCCGCCACCCTGCTCGTCGTGGTCGCCATGATGATCATGTTCTCGCTGTCGGTGCTGCTGCCCCTGTACTTCGAGGGCGCGCTCGGGATGTCGGCCTTTGCAGCCGGCCTCGTCATCCTCGTGCCTGTGCTTGTGAACACCGGTTTCACGCTTGTGGCCGGCAAGATAATGGACAAGCGCGGCGAGTGGCCCCTCCTGCCTGCGGGCTTTGCGCTTGCGGCCCTCGGCACCGCCGCCATGGCCCTCGTCGCCCCCTCCCTGTCGGCCCCCGCGCTCTTCGTGGCCGCGCTCTTCGTGTACGCGGGCATCGGCCTTGTGTTCTCGCCCTCGCAGACGGCGGGCCTCAAGACGCTTCCGCCGCAGCAGAACCCCTTCGGCGTGGCGCTCATGACCACGTTCACGCAGGTTGCCGCCTGCGTGGGCCCGTCCCTTTTCACGGGCGTGATGCAGAGCTCGCAGGCAGGTGCCCTTGCCGAGGGCGCCGGCGCGGACCTTGCCTGCGCCGAGGGCTTCTCGTCGGCCATCGTCGCGGCCTCTGTCATCGCGTTTGTGGGCCTCGCGGTTGCGTTCGTGTTCTCGCTTGCCGCCTATAGGCGCGCAAAGGACCAGGTTGCAGCCGGCTCTGCCGCCGTTCAGGGCGCGCACGAGGGAGGCTTCGGCCCCGAGGGCCAGTCCGCGCACGACCGCTCGGCCGAGCAGGCTGTGGTCTCCGGCGCCGGCCGCGCTGCCCGCAGCCTCGACGCCTCCACCCTGGCCGACGTCATGGAGCGCGAGCCGTATGCGGTTGCCTGCGACGCGCCCGTTTCCGAGGTCATGCGCACCCTCGTCGAGCACCAGGTAAGCGGCCTGCCCCTCGTTGATGCGCAGGGCCGCGTCAGCGGGTATGTCTCCGACGGCGACATCATGCGCTACCTGGCCGACCAGGCACCGGCGTTCACCAGCGCCTATGTGTTCCTTGAGGCCGCGAACAACCAGTCCATCGACGAGCGCCTCCACGAGCTCATGGCGCTTCCGGCAAGCGACATCGCCACCGACAAGGCTGTGACGCTGCCTGTGGGCACGACCCTTCGCGACGCGGCTCAGATGCTCGCCCAGCACAAGTTCAAGAAGGTTCCCGTGGTGGACGAGGCGGGCCGCATGGTCGGCATCGTCAGCCGCTCCGCCATGCTGCGTCGGGCCATGGAGAGCTATCTGGTGAAGTAGCGTTTTCGCGGCGACTTGGCGGTTGCATATGGCGCACAAGCCGAACGCAACGTTGCGCGGGGGTGCCCTTACGGGTGCCCCCGCTTCCTTTTTAGCGGGCCCTTTTCTGCGTGCCAGTCTGCCTAAGCCAGCCCGCCGCCTTGCCTGCCTGCGCCTTTTCCCTACACGCGCAGCGTCACCTTTGCGACGTACATGCCGTCCTTGACCTCGAAGCTGCAGTCGCCGGCGTGGTTTCGGGTGAGAAGCGCCACGATCGACTTGCCCCAGCCGTGCTCGTCGTTCAACCCCTGGGCGCGGGCGTGTACTGGTTGAGCGTTTCGTGCATCGCGCGGGCAGGGGTTTTGCACGCGGACCGAAAGGTAGCCTGCCGCCACCACGGCGTCTATGGCGACGAACGCCTCCGGTCGGTCTGCCGTGTCGGATTCTGGCCGGCCATCCTCGGAGCGGAGCTCTCTGCAGGCGTTCACCGCGTTATCGATGAGGTTGGCAAAGACAGCGCAAAGCTCGACGTTGGAGACGCCGAGCCCCGAAGGCACCGCGACGTTGACGGTGAACGGGATGCCGAGAGATGCGCACTGCGCGGCCTTTGCCGCAAGGAGGGCGTCCAGCGAGGGATTCTCGCAATAGCGGGCCCCGCGCGGCTCGAGGGCTGCGTCTGCTTGTGCCAGCATGCACGCGGCGGCCTGAAGGTCGCCCTGAGCGAGGAGGTCTTGGAGCCGCTCGAGCCTTTCGGCCATGTCCTTTCTGAGCGTCCGGGCCCGCTCCAGCTCGCCTTCGATCTCCATGCCGCGCCTGTCCTGCGCGTCGAGCTGCTCCTCAAGCAAGGCGTTCTTCAACTCGGCCATCTCGGTGCGCTCGGCAGTCACAAGCCGGCGGAACAAGAAGGCGTCATACACGAGGCTGCCCAAGCTGAAAAGCCCCACAAGTACTACGAGGGCGGTTTGCAGCTTCAGGACATAGCAACCTGCCAGCGTAACCGCCGCGCAGGCAAACTGGCTCAACGGGTAAAGCAGGTTGGTGAGCCGCCGCGTCGTCGTCGTGTCTCGCAGTATACGCCACAGCGCCGCGACCGCAGCGGCGATGCCCAGCGTCGCCAGCCCGGCAAAGACGAACGACCCCAACCGCAGGCCCGTCATCGCACGGCCTCTTTGAGGTGCGAGGGGTCTTGCGTTTCTTGGGCCTGGTCGTTTCTTTGCAGCTCCTGCAGCACTTCACCGACGTATTCCTGCGCCTGCTGTGTGTCTCCCTGCGCCACCAATTGGCGCAGCACAAGCAGGTGGTTGCGCATGTCGTGACGTATGCGGGCCGTGTTCTGCACCTGCGAGCTGAGCGCCCCATACTTGTCGAGCTGGCTTTGCACCTGGGACTCCAGCGTCTTTGCGCGCGTTCGTTCGGCGAGCGTGCGCTGGTATCGATGGGCGGAGTTGAGCAGCAGCGTGTCGGCCGACACGCAGAAGACGGCGAGGAACGCCGATGCAAGCAACACCGGGCCGCGTTCGTCTGCGGGGCTCGCCTGAATCATCATGACGACCATGATCCACGCAAACAGGGCTTGGGAGACGGGCATGGCGCACAAAAGTACCTCGCCGGTCTTTGAAAGACGCGTTGTGTTCCAGCGGGCAAGGGCCTCCCGCAACGGCCATCCCCCGATGAGAACCACCGCCGCAAAGAAG
>CAKUKJ010000076.1 GCA_934662525.1 uncultured Coriobacteriales bacterium
CAGATTCTAGGGCGAGGGCCGCCCCGCATTCAGGGCCAATCAGAACAAGCGCTTACACCAACATTTCCGACGCGATCGTGAATCCGGGTTGTGGGGTCGTGCGTCATGCCGCCGAGGAGTACATCCTGACGCCGGTGTAAGGGCGTCTAAAGCCCGAATCGGGGATACTATGCGCCCAACGTCCAAATTCTATGCCGGGTGATTGGGCGTTCAGATCCGTGGTATCTTTTGGGCTGGTAAATGGTTCTATGCGTGCCGGTGCGATGTTGGAGGAAGTCATGGGGGTCGAACGGATTGCGACGGACACGTACGATTTTGAACGCGTGCGTATGGCGGGCATCACATACGTTGACAAGACCTCGCTGATTTACCTGCTTGCCGAGGGCACACTGGGTTTTCAGTTCTTCCTCTCCCGCCCCCGCCGCTTCGGCAAGTCGCTCCTTATCTCGACCAGCCAGAAGCTCTTCGAGGGCAGGCGCGACCTGTTCGGGGGGCTGGCGATAGACTCGCTGCCCTGGGACTGGGACGCGAGGTACCCGGTGCTGCGCCTCGACATGAGCCTGTGCTCGGGGGACACGGTTGAGGAGGTGGAGAGGCGCGTCCTGGTGACGCTGGGTTCCGAGGCGGCGCGTTTGGGGGTGTCCTTGCGCAACGAGGACGACGTCCCCTCCTGCTTCCGCTCCCTCGTCGAGGACGTCGCCGCCGCCGGCCCCGGCGGCCAGTGCGTGCTGCTCGTCGACGAGTACGACAAGCCCCTCACGCAGTGGGTGGGCACGCAGGAGGTCCTGCCCTTCCAGTCCTTCCTCAAGTCCTTCTACGGGGTCGTGAAGGCCACCGAGTCAAAGCAGCGCTTCTGCCTCATGACGGGGGTGTCCAAGTTCTCGAAGGTCTCGATATTCTCCGACCTCAACAACCTCACCGACGTCACGATGGACATGCGTTTCTCGGCGCTTCTGGGCTACACGCACGAGGAGGTGCGGGCGAACTTCCCGGGCCGCCTCGCGGCGCTCGCTCAGGCGTTGGGAACCGACGCCGGCGGGGCGTTCGACCGCCTCATCTCCATGTACGACGGCTACTGCTTCGACCGCTCGATGACACGCGTATTCAACCCCGTGTCGCTCGGCCGCTGCCTCGACTCGTCCGACATGCGCTCCTACTGGTTCGAGACGGGCACACCCGGCTGGCTCATGTCGTATGCGAAGAAGGAGCCTATCGACGTCGACTCGTTCACTTTGAGTGACGCCGACCTGGGTACCTTTGAGCCAGCGAACCCCTCCATGCCTGCTGTCCTGTTCCAAACGGGATATCTCACCATCAAGGAGGTCTGGGGTCAGGATATGGGCACGGTTTACGACCTTGGTTTTCCCAACAGGGAGGTCTCGGCCGGCTTCAACCGCTGGCTTGCCAACGCCTATATGCGCCCTGGCACCGACGTCTCCAAGACAAGCGGCTGGGCCGTTGCTTGCCAGCGCTCGCTGCGCGCGGGCGACGCGGCCGGTTTCATGGAGGCCCTCGAGTCCTTCTTTTCCTCTATCGGTTACGATTTGACTGACCGCCTCTCCGAGCAGGCCTACCAATGCGTTGCCGTGGCCATCCTGCGCTTCATAGGCATCTACCTCGACGCCGAGGTCACCACCTCTAGGGGCCGCATAGACATGGTCATGAGCGCCCCGGGCCATGTCTTCGTCATGGAGATGAAGGTCGCCTCCGGTGAACAGGCCGGCCAAAAGGCCGCGCAGGCGGCCCTGGCCCAGATTCGCGAGCGCGGCTACGCCGAGCCCTACCGCGCCTCGGGCTGCGAAGTGCTCCTCCTCGGCGTGGTCTTCGACTGCCTTACGCACAACGTGGGCGCCTGGGTGGGCGAGGGGCTGTAGGCCTGCGTTTGGGGTCGCGAGGTGTGCACGCGCACCCCACCGCCCAGCTCACTGCCCAATCTCCTGGTCGCCGCACTCTTTGTCGAGAAGGTCTATCGCATCCTGCTGGGAGTGCAAGCCCATCTTGCGGTAGATGCTCTTCACGTGGCTCTTGACTGTCTCGTCGCCGATGGCGAGTTCGTTGCCGATATAGCTGCGCGTGCGTCCGTGCGCCAGCAGGGCGAAGACCTCGGCTTCTCGGGGCGAGAGGCCTGCTTGCTTGGCCAGACGGGCTGTGGCCGCCGCAAGGTCGATTCCCTCGTGGCTTTCGTCGCCGGGCTTTGCATAGCCCCAGCCGGTTGTCGCGGTCCTGTTGCCGAAGACGAAAAGGGCGACGAGCAGTATCGCAAACACTGCCCAAGCCGACAGCACCGCGCGGGAGAGGTCGTCGGGGAAGACGGCCACGCCTGCGGCAGAGAGCGTGGAGCCTACGAACTGGCCGAGCTGTATGGCAAGCATGCTCCATGCGGCGGGAAGCCCCACGGGCATGTTCCCCTCTGCGGCGATGATTGGCCATGTGGACCATAACACGATGTAGAAGTACTGATACCCGCATTGGTGCACGGCGGTGCCGATAATCGAGGCGGGCTCATGGAACGGCAGGAACAAGAAGCCTGCGGCCATGAGCGGTAAGGCGACCTGATACGTGAGGTGGTTGAAGTCGAGCTTCAGCACGCTGGTACTGAAATACAGGGCTGCCACACCGGCAACGATAGCGACAATGTTGAGGAAGTCCCGCACGTCAACCCATCGCGGCGAGATGGGTGCCATGAAACCCTTCATCGCGCCGAAGGAAATGCCGAAGAACAGGGCGATGAGCACAAGGCGTCTGGGGAAAAGGGCGGCGCCCTCAGACAGCTTGCGTGCCTGTTGCTGGCGCAACTGCGTGCCGTCGGATCGCTTTGCAAGGTCATAGAGGCGCATGCCCGCCACAGGCAGGAGCACGCACAGGAACTGCGCCGCATCGTGCGGCAGCAGGGTGATAAGCAAATAGCATGCCGAGGCGGTCAGAAGCGACGAGATGAACAGCGAGATTGTCCTTCTCGAACCTTCCGCCGCGAGCAGCTCGCCCCACAGGAGCACGACAGCTCCGCTGCCCAGGCCGGTGAGGATCGATCCGGCGACATACAGGCCGGTGGCAGCCGGGCGGAACGCGTCGAGCACAAAACCGCTCAACATGAGCGTTCCCAGGCTGGTGAGCGCTGCCGCAACCCAGGGAAGGGCCTTGACCTCGGCGAGCGTCTTGTGTTTGTGCAGCAGGCGAATTACGCATGCCATACAAGCGACGTTGGACAAAAGGGAGATGACCCACAGCGGCTCAATCCGGGACTCGCCCACGAAGGTAAGGCCGCCCGCAAGCGCTGCCTCGCCCTCCGAGTAGAACAAGGAGCTCCAAAAGACGCACCAGATCCATGTCCAGTGGGCGGCAAAGCCAAGCGACTGTGGTTGAACAACATGCTCGATGAGACCGGGCCGCTTGACTGGCATGACCTGATGACCTTCCTCGGTGTGGCGTTGCCGGGCTGTGATTGTACCGCGCCGGCGAGATCCACCGGGGCATGGAGATGAGCCGGCTCCGAGCACGGTTGGGGCCGGTTGGCTCGAAACGCTGCGGAATCGAGCCACGAAATCGAGTCAACCTGTTGACATTCCAGCTCAAACACCGTCTTTTGTCTTCCCCCGGCGCGGGGGAGGGGACGGCACGACCCCCGCTATCCCCCGTTGCAAGGGAAGCGGGGGAGAAAGACGGCGATTAGTTTTGGGGATGCCGACGGGCAAGCGAGGCGTCGCCGTGAGGGGCGCCTGCATAGTCCGACGGTATAAGGGCAAGCGATGCAAGGAGGAAGCACTATGCAGCACGGCATCACCAGGCGCAATTTTGTGGCAGCAAGCGGTACCGCGGCGGCAGCGGTCGCCGTTGCCGGAGTGACGGGCGCGGCGGTGGCCGAGGAGGCCGCCGCGGAGATGCCCGTCGGCCCCAACGGCCAGGCATGCGGCCCCGATGCGGCGGGTCTGCACTCCTGGGAGATTGAGCCTGACCCGATTCCTGCCGACCAGATCGTCTCCACCGAGGACACCGACGTCCTCGTCATCGGTGCGGGCCTTGCCGGCGTCTGTGCCACTATGGCGGCCCTTGAGGAGGGGGCCAAGGTCATCACCATCGACAAGACGAGCGGTGCCTCGCCCGTCGGTCGCGGCGTGCACATCGCCGGCTTCCATACCAAGGTTCAGCAGGCGCTCGTCGAGCAGGGCCTCCTCGAGGAGCCCGACTACAACCATGTCGTGCGTCGTTGGATCAACTGGGCCCAAGGCCGCGTCAAGGAGCCCCTGCTGTGGGAGTTCGCCCACAAGTCTGGCGCCTGCTTCGACTGGCTCTACGATATCGTCGTCGCCAACGGTATGGAAGCGCTGCTGTGGAACGGCTACTACAAGGGCCCGGATTATACCGAGTACCCGGTGACGCACATCTTCTACCAGGCCGACAAGTATGAGGAGACCGTCAACTTCACGTTCTACCAGGGTGCCGGCGTGGGCGACGTCTACGGCAACGCGGCGCTCATGCCCGTGCTGTACGACGTCGTTGCCCAGAAGGGCGGCGAGATCCGCTGGTCCACGAAGTCCGAGCGCCTCATCCGCGAAGGCGACGGCCCCGTGACGGGCGCCATCGTGAGCCTTGAAGATGGCACGTACGCTCAGATAAACGCCAAATCGGTCGTCATCGCCGCAGGCGACTACTCCGGCAACGACGACATGCTCAACTATTACGCCCCCATGACCGCCTACGCCATGGACGCCCGCTGGTACATGCCTCCGGGCTGCAACACCGGCGACCTGCTCTCCCAGGCAATCTGGGCCGGCGGTGCCATGCAGAAGTCCGAGCCCCATGCCTGCGTCATGCACCTGGACTTCGGCGCGGCCTCCTATGGATTCCTGCACGTCAACTGGGAGGGCAAGCGCTTCAAGAACGAGGACGTCAACACGCAGTCCAAGTCGGTCACCAAGGCCCTTCAGACCCACAAGGAGGCCTACTGCATCTATGACTGCCACGGCCTCGAGCAGGTGAAGGAGCAGATTGACAACAACCTGGGCGGGGGACTCCAGTGGGGCCAGCTCACCCAGCCCGTGGGAGCCGAGTACAACCTCGAGGCCCAGAAGCTCGTGCTCGAGGGCGAGGTTGCCGACGGCAAGACCTTCCAGGCCGACACGCTTGAAGAGCTCGCCGAGAAGATGGGCGTGCCTGCCGAGAACCTCGTGGCCACGGTCGAGCGCTACAACGAGCTGTGCGACCTGGGCAAGGACCTCGACTTCGGCAAGCGCCCTGAGGTCATGGGCAAGATTCTTGAGCCCCCGTTCTACGCCGGCAAGCTTGAGGCCGATTTGCTCACTGCTTGCGGCGGCCTGCGCACCGACCTCGACTGCCACGTGCTTGACTCCGAGGACCATCCCATCGAGGGCCTCTACGTCTGCGGCTCCTCCGCCGGCGAGTTCTTCGGCGCGGGCGACTACCCCACCTACGTGCCTGGCATCGGCCACGGCCGCTGCGTGACCTTCGGCCGCATCGCCGGCATCAACGCCGCCGGCGGCGACGCGAGCACGGAGATTCCCGACCTGGATATCTAGCGGCGGGCTAGCTTTGCCCCAGGAACGGGGCGGCGTAGGCAAGGGTGCATCTAAGGGGCTGGTTCCGGCACGTGTCCGGGGTCGGCTCCTTCGTTTTGGGTTGTTATTTGCGCATATCGTAATGGATGGCTTGCCTGTCTGGGAGCAATACAAGTTTCATGAGACCGGGCCTGCCGTGAGGCAATGTTTTAAAGACTTGCCGCACCATTGCTACCGTGCCACTTGAAGCTGACTGTTCGCGGCGTGGGCAAAGAAAACGCGGGCGACCCCGCTCCCGACTTGTCTTTGGGAAGCGCGGCCGCCCGACTTACATACAGCTCGGTGTGAGGGCCTGGCTAGATGTTTCGTGCTGCAATGTTCGCGGCGGCAACCGCCTCGGCGATGTTGTACGGGTCGTTGCAGTCTCCCACGGAAACGACCTCGTAGCCGGCCTCAGCAAGCTCAGTGGCCAGGGCAGTGTTGGAGAGCATGTCGCGTGCATCGATGAGGGTGTCGCAGGCGACGCTCTCATCGATGCCGCTTTCGGCCGTGATGACAACCGCGCCGCTGTCGACGGACTTGATCGTTGCACTGGGCATGATGCGTACGCCGTGTGCGTTCAGACCTGTTTTTACGAAGTCCTGGACGTTGGTGGAGTGGCCCTTCTCAAAGTCGGCCATTGCGTCGGGCATGGCAATGGTGACCTTCTTGCCCAACGAAACGAGGTATACGGCCAGGTCGATGGCTTGGCAATTGCCGCCGTAGACAACCACCCTGTCGCCGGCCGCCTCATACGGATAGTCGGTGATTGACACAACATTGGTTGCTTCGTTCGACTGGAATTCGGCGTCGGCGCGAAGTCCGCCGACGGCCATCACTACCATGTCGGGATTCTCCTGCTCGACAAGCTCTCTCGTCACCTCTTGTCCGAGGACAAGGCCCGCGCCTGTTGTCTCGAGCTGGTGGGTGAGGTAGGCGACATACTGCGAGAGGTTCTCGTGCGGGCCCTTGACTGCCTCGGCGAAAGGCAGCAAGCCTCCTGTATAGGAGTTCTTTTCGTACACGGTCACGTTGTGGCCACGCTGCGCGGCGATGCGGGCGGCTTCCATGCCGGCGGGTCCCGCGCCTACCACCATGACCCTCTTGGGGGATGTGGCGGGCGTCGGGTTCCAACCCTCCGGCATCCATTCGTGGTAGGCACGGTGAGATGCGGCGTTCACGCGGCACATCTCTGGCAGCGTGCCCGTCTTGTCGGGGCTGTAATAGCAGTGCAGGCAGCGCGTGCAGGGTGCGATCTCGTCGATTCTGCCTTGGCGCAGCTTGTTCACGTATTCAGGATCGACGCAAATGGGGCGGTTGATCATGAGGAAATCGAGTTTGTTGTCCTGGAGTGCCTGCTCGAAGAAGTCAGGAGCGTGTGCGGGGTCCATGTATATGGCTGCGCCGACGGGAATCGACACGGCGGACTTAATCTCCTTGGCCACGTCGAGGAGAAGGCCGCAGCCCGAGTGGCTGCCGTCGAGCATGCCCTCGAAATGGCGGTCGAAGTCAAATTGGTAACCGAAGCCGTTGTTGCCCTCCATGCCGCGCGCGCAGAAGTACAGGTCACCGCCAAACTGGGCGATGTGTTGGTTGACTCCGAGACGCACGTGCAGCGAATCCGCTCCTGCGGCCTCGAATGCCTGGGCGATGGCCTTGACTTCGGCCACGCTGTTCAGCATGTGGTTGTCGCCGATGGTGGTGTCGTTCTCCTCCACTCCGTTGATGAGGATCTGAACGACGAAGTCGTCCCCACAGGCCTCTTTGATGCCCCGAATGATCTCACAGACGAAGCGCGTCCGGTTTTCCATCGACTGGGGGCCGTACTCGTCGGTCCGGTTGTTGCGGTCGCGCGAGAGGAAAGACTGGCCAACGTTGTTGGCGGCCGAGTTCAGCTCGAAGGCGTCAAAGCCAAGTTCGTGCAGCTTTTTTGCCACATCGATGATTGCGGCCTGTATGCTGTGGACGTCGTCGGTCGAGTAGTTGCCGATGAAGGGCTCCGTATACGTGAGGGGGCCGATGGGCGATCCCATGGTGTCGAGCTGATACCCGGCATAGCCTCCGTGTGAATGGATGCCGTCGAGCAGGCCCTGGACGTCGTAATCCTCGAAGCGATTGTAATCGAGCAGCATCAGGGTGTCGAAGCCGTTCGCGTGCGGGTCGAGGGCGGCTTCTTTGGTCTCGTCGTCAAAGCGCTTGGCGAAGTTTTCGATCCAGACAAGTTCGACCCCGCCGCGAGCGAAATTCTCATAATAGGCGATATATTCTTCAGGGTTCTCGGCAAAAAACGCCATCTGCCCTGCGGCCGTTTTTACCATGCGGTGATGCAGGGAGAGGTGGCCGATCTGCAAATCGGAAAACAGCTTGGTCTTTGAAAAGTCCTCGATGGTGCAGGAAGTATAGTCGTCCTCTTGTGGGTTGAGGCGTGTATATGCCGTGCGTGCATCCAACATCTCGTTGCTCGCGACGCTTTCATCGGCGCAGGCCGTCCTCGCCAGGGGTGCGGACGATACGATGCTCGTTGCGGCGACACCCAGCGCGGCGCTGCCGGCCAAAAAGCCCCTTCGTGTGAAATTCAGTTCCATTCCATGCTCCTCCCTGTCATAGCCGGGCGTTTGTCCGGCCGGTTAACGCCAGGGTGGCGGTTTCCACATGGGGATGCAATCGCGCTTGCGTGTGAATGTGCGTGTCACCCGCATGGGGGATTGCGTTTTTTGGGATGCTCGTGCCCGGCTAGTTCAGGATATCCAACCGATTGGCGGCGGTCTGCCTGTCTAGGAGATCGACGAGCTCCTGGCGCGAGTGCAGGCCGGTCTTTGCGTAGATGTGGCTGACGTGGGTCTTTACGGTTTCACTGGAGATATCCAGTTGCACCGACATGTCGGCACGGCTCATGCCTTGGTATAGGCAGGCGAGTATCTCGGATTCGCGTTTGGTGAGGCCGTAGCATGTGCCAACGCTCGCGCAAGCGGCTCGTAATTCGTCGCCATGCGCTGCGCAGGGGCGGCTTGAGCTGAAGGTCGCCAGAAAGACAACGGAGAGCAGC
>CAKUKJ010000077.1 GCA_934662525.1 uncultured Coriobacteriales bacterium
GGGGTAGGCGACGAAGCCGCTCCGCGATACCGATTCGCTTGCGGGCGCTTTCCTCATACACTCGGACGGAGGTCATCTCATACTCAAGCGCCTGTCCCAACACCATGATCGCAAGGCACCCCGCACAGGCCAGGCAGGTTGCCAACAGGTCGGGCACCGGCGCGGACGCGTCCTCCATATGGGCAATCAACTGCGCGGCAACCGGGTACAGAACGGCTATGGGCAGCATAAAGGACACGTTTGCCAGGGCACACGCAAGCGCCCCGCGGCAAAAGGTCCCCACCCCTTCGGGCGTCAGGCCCAAGAGCCGGCCAAGAAAACGAGCAGGCTTGGTCATCGCCCCTCACCCTCTCTTGCATCCGACGCGTCGGAGGCGGGGATGTGCCACGAGGCCGCGTCGCAATAATCCCGCCACATGCGGGCATAAAGGCCCTCGGCCGCAATAAGCTCGCTGTGGCGGCCCTTCTGCACGATGCGCCCCCCGTCCATCACAATCACCAGGTCGGCATCGACGGCCGTCGTGAGACGGTGCGCAACCATGAGCACCGTCTTGTGCGCTGTAAGTCTGGCCAGGGCAAGTTGGATGAGCGCCTCGCTCTGCGGATCGGCAAACGCCGTGGCCTCATCGAGCACCACGACGGGCGCGTCCTTGACGATAGCGCGCGCCAGAGCGATGCGCTGACGCTCTCCCCCCGACAGGCGGCGCGTCTGCCCTGCTCCTCCCTCCACCTGGGTGTTGATGCCCAGGGGAAGCTTTGCGAGAAACTCGTCGCACTGGGCCGCAGAAAGCGCCGCGCGCACCTCCTCGTCGCTCGCCGACGGCTTTCCCAGCCTGACGTTGTCCGCGATGCTGCCTCGCACTAGGCGCACGCCCTGAAACGCCACGGCGACCTGCGAGGACAGGGCCGCCCGAGACATCGTTCGCACGTCGAGCCCTCCCACGGTGACACGGCCCGCATGAGGGTCGGCGAAACGGGCGACCAGACGGGCACAGGTCGATTTTCCGCTGCCTGACGGCCCCACAAGCGCCACGGTCTGGCCCGGCGCCACTTCAAAGCTGACATCGTCAACAGCGGGGGCAACGCCAGCCGCATAGGTAAAGCTCACATGGTCAAAGACTAACCCGCCACAGGCGACGTCGGCCTTGGCGAGCCCCTCGGTTGGGCTTGCCTGGCACAGCACGTTGAGAATCTCCTCGATGCGACGAACGGCATCCGCCGCTTCGGTGAGCGCCTGAGAGGCGTAAGTCAACTTGCCGACCATCAGCGCCGTGATTGCAGAAAAGAGCACGTAAAAAAGAAAGTCCGCAAGAAACGTTCCGAAGTCCCCGTCACATGCGGAGAGCGCCACGCCGACAGGCACAAGCACCACGAGCGTCGCATTGACAGCAACGACCTGACCGACCTGCGGGCCGCGACACATTCGCACATAGGCCGTCGCAAACTCCCTATAGTTCTCAACGGCGTCGCGAAACGAGCGAAACGACGACGCACTGCACTGGAACATCTTGAACACGGGGATGCCGCGCACATATTCCACGGCCGCTTTGTTCATCTCGTTCAAAGCATCTTGATAACGGGCCGTGAACGCCAGGTAATCAGACCCACCGACCCCGCCGCCTCCCATCATGCGCCACAAAAACCAACCCGACACCAGGACCGGAAGCAGGCAGGCCAGCCCGAGCCTGAAATCAAACGCGAAAAGAACCGCCACAAACGCCACGGGCGTCACAAGGGCGGCCGTCGCATCAGGCAGACGATGGGCCAATACCCCTTCCGTCAAAGCGCACGATCTCTCGACGACACGGCGCTGCTCGCCGCTGGCGTGCGCGTCGAAATACGCAAGCTCAACCTTGCCGAGATGGTGCAAAGCCGCCTTGCGCATGTTCGAAGCAGCCCTAAACGCCGCGAGATGCGTGCACATGAGCCCGGCAAAATACACGGCAAGACCGGCAAGGGAGAACCCCAGGGCCCACCAGCCGTATTGGGCCGCCCCCCGCGCCTGCGGCCAGTCAGGTGCGACGGCGACGAAATCCCGCACCACGAACCACACACTCACGAGCGAGGCGACGCAGAGCAACGAGCTGACCGCAGCCAGCGCACAACCAGCGAACATGAGCTTCCTGCGGCCCTCCGCATAGCGCAGCAAACGACCGATTGGCTCCAATATGGCAGGGGCGCCAAAGCGGCTGGGGCCTCTCACCCCATCCTCGAACCGCTGTCTGTCTCTCACCGCCATACCTTCCCTTCTCTTGGAGCCGATGTCATCCTTGTAAAAGACCGGCCTGCCAATGACCTGAAATCTCAAGGAGCCGCGTTCGGTGCTATCATTTGTAAGGCGCTGCAAACTATTGCAAAAAACGCCGATCGGGATGGGCGGCAGCCCCAAACATGAGACTTTGAACGAAATGGATGACGTGTTCGCCGAAACAAACTGTCCGACCATGGATGCCTTGTTTGAACCAGAGATTGCCGCCATGCACGGCGTTGTCGAAAGCTGTGCCGCCCATGGCAGGCAAGGACGCCTCTGGACCATCGACACCGATTTCGGTGAGGGGTACTACTGGTATTACGCGATAAACGACCACGCTGCAATGGCCTCGCTTCAGGTGAGCTTCAAAGAGCCCGTCGTTCTTGCGTGCAACACCTGTGATTTCCTCTGCCTTGGCTCATATGGACGGGCGGCAGTCCCCTGCTTCAACAGCTTGCAGCACATCTCGACGGACAATCCATCCGACCGTACCCTGCTCGGGTATGCCTGGCACCGCAAGCCGTTTGCCCAGGCGACACGCGCCGACGTCTCATACGACATCACAAGCCTCGTCTTGCGCCCGGCTGCGGTCAAGGCATACGCGCAACGCTGCGACTGCGACGTTCAACGACTGTCACAGGCCATCACCTCGCTGGACGGCACCCGCGACATCGTGGGGCTCAACGCCGTGTTCGCCGAGGTCCGCCAGGCACGCCCCGCAGGACGTTGGTCCCGCGCATATTACGATGCAAAGGCAATGGAGGCGCTGTGCCTGCTGCTTGACTGGGACGAGTCGGAGCGCAAGGCAGGGCGCAAGGCTGAGATAAAACCCGAGGACCGACGGGCCCTTACCGCCGCGCGCGACCATATCGCCGCAAATCTCGAGCGTCCTATAGGAACCGATGAGTTGTGCCGGGTCACCTTTGTCAGCAAGAGCAAGCTCCTGCGCTTGTTCAAACAGGCCGAAGGCATGACGCCTCAAAAATACGCCCGCGAGCTTCGTATGGAACGGGCATGTCGGCTTCTCGAGGAGGGCGACGCCACGATGGCACAGGTGGCAAGCTCGCTCGGCTTCGCCCGCCAAGGCAGCTTCTCAGAGGCCTTCAAGCGACGCTACGGCGTTGCGCCCAACGATTACCGGTCGCTCAGGGCAAAGGCGAGGTCCTGATACAGGGCGGCGGTTGCGCCTGGCCGCAACAAAATGGGGCCGCCCCCATCGAAGAGGAGCGACCCCACCATAGCGTCTGTCCAAAAAGGCCCGGCTAACATCGGGGCCATGACCGGCCTCGTCGGTCCTCCCCTACTTCCCCCATGCCTCGTCGGCGGCGAGCGCCTCCTTGGCTTGGGCGATTTGGGCGCGCACCGGCTCGTGACCCGTGCCGCCGGCGGTCGTGCGGCGCTCGACGACCTTGTCGATGTCGGTCGCCTCAAAGGTGCCCTCGTCGAACAGGTCGCTGAACTGCTTGAGTTCGTCGAGCGTCAGGTCCTGCAGGCGCTTGCCGGCCTTCTCGCAGGAAAGCACCATGTGGCCGATGACCGAGTGGGCCTCGCGGAAAGGCATACCCTTGCCCACGAGGTAGTCGGCCAAGTCGGTGGCGGCCATAAAGCCGCCCAGGCCTCCGTGGCGCATGTTGTCGCGGTTCACGCGCATGGTGCGAACCATGCCCGCACACACGTGCAGGGCGTCGGCCACGGTGTCCGCCGCGTCGAAGACGGGCTCCTTGTCCTCCTGCATGTCCTTGTTGTAGGCCAGCGGGATGCCCTTCATGGTGGTGAGCAGGCTCACCAGGTCGCCGTAGACGCGCCCGGTCTTGCCGCGCGTGAGCTCGGCGAAGTCGGGGTTCTTCTTCTGCGGCATGATGGAGGAGCCGGTGGAGTACGTGTCGTCCATCGTGATGAAGCGGAACTCGTCGCTCGACCAGTACACGAGCTCCTCGCACAGGCGCGACAGGTGCATCTGCGTCATGGAGCAGGCGTAGAGCAGGTCGCAGAAGAAGTCGCGGTCGCTCACCGAGTCCATCGAGTTCTTCGTGATGCCGCCGGCAAACCCGAGCTCGTCGGCCACCATCTGGCGGTCAAGCGGGTAGGTGGTGCCGGCAAGGGCCGCGCTTCCCAGCGGGCACACGTCGGCGGCCTCGTAGGCGTCGCGCAGGCGCTTGGCATCGCGGGCAAACATCCAGTAGTAGGCCAGCATGTGGTGGCTGAACAGCACCGGCTGGGCCTTCTGCATATGGGTGTAGCCCGGCATCACGACGCCGAACTCGCCTTCTGCGCGCTCGAGCAGCGCCTCGCGCATCTCGCAGACCTTGGAGTGCAGCTCGCGGCACAAGCGGCGCGCGACGAGGCGGTCGTCGAGCGCCACCTGGTCGTTGCGCGAGCGGCCCGTGTGAAGCCGGCCGCCCGCCGCGCCGATGCGCTCGGTGAGCGACTTCTCAACCGACATGTGGATGTCCTCGTCGTTGATGTCGAAGTCGAAGTTGCCCGCAGCGATGTCGGCGGCCACCTCGTCGAGGCCCGCCCGGATGGCGTCGCAGTCCTCCTGCGAGATAACGCCCACCTTGGCAAGCATCTTGGCATGCGCCTTGGAACCTTGGATGTCCTCGGCCCACATGCGCTTGTCAAAGGGCAGCGACGCGCCGTATTGCTGGAGGAACTCGGCGGGCTGCGCCTCGAAGCGCCCGCCCCACAGGGCCTTGTTGGGGGATGAGCTTTCCATTCCTTAGGCCTCCTTGGTCGGGGCGAACGTCTCAGGATGCATGTCGCAGCGACGCTTGTAGGCGGCGAGCAGCCAGGTCAGTGCAATCAAGCTGACTGGCACGACGATGAGGTCGGCCAGCAGAAACGTCATGGCGAGCATTAGATGGTGCCCTCGTTGCCCGTGTCCTTGCGGTGCTTGGCCCAGACCTTGCTCGGCAGGCCCCACTGCTCGATGAAGCCGGCGGCCGAGTCGCGGTTGAAGGTGTCGCCCTCGTCGTAGGTGGCGAGGTTGTAGTCGTACAGCGAGTACTCGGAGCGGCGGCCGACGGCGGTGCAGGTGCCCTTGACGAAGCGCAGCTTGATCTCGCCGGTCACGAGCTGCTGCGTCGAGGCGAAGAAGGCGTCGAGGGCCAGCTTGAGCGGGGAGAACCACAGCCCGTTGTACACGAGCTCGGCCCACTTGTGCTCAGCGCCGAGCTTGTAGTGCTGCAGCTCGCGCTCCAGGCACAGGTCCTCGAGGGCCTTGTGGGCGCAGATGAGGGCCAGGCCGCCCGGCACCTCGTAGCACTCGCGGCTCTTGATGCCCACGAGGCGGTTCTCGATCTGGTCGAGGCGGCCGTAGCCGTTGCGGCCGGCGATGACGTCGAGCTTCTCGATGACCTCGCGCACGCTCATCTCGACGCCGTCAAGCGAGCAGGGCATGCCGGCCTTGAACCCGACGACGACGTCCTCGGGGGTGTCGGGGCAGTCCTTGATGTCGGCCGTGGTGCCCCAGATGTCCGCCGGGGGCTCGTTCCACGGGTCCTCCAGCACGCCGCACTCGATGGCGCGGCCCCAGAGGTTGTCGTCGATGGAGTAGGGCTTGCCCTTCTTGGCGCCCACCGGGATGCCGTGGGCCTCGGCGAAGGCGATCTCCTGCGGGCGGGTGTAAAGGTCCCACACGCGCACGGGTGCGATGACCTTGAGGTCGGGGTCGAGCGCCTGGACGCTGACCTCGAAGCGCACCTGGTCGTTGCCCTTGCCGGTGCAGCCGTGGGCGATGTAGGCGGCGCCGTACTTGTGGGCGGTCTCCACGAGGTGCTTGGAGATCAGCGGTCGGGACAGGGCGGAAAGCAGCGGGTACTTGTTCTCGTACAGGCCGTTGGCCGCGATGGCCTTGCCGCAGTACTCCTCGGCGAACTCGTCGCGCACATCGAGCACGATGGACTCGATGGCGCCGCAGTCCAGGGCCTTCTTGCGCGAGAACTCCAGGTCGTCGCACTCCTGGCCGACGTTGACCAGAAGCGTGATGACGTCGAGGTTGCGCTCGTTGATGAGCCACTGGATGCACACGGAGGTGTCGAGGCCTCCCGAGTATGCAAGTACGCACTTCTCACGTGCCATGGTAGAGCTCCCTTCCACGTGCCCCGGCCTGTGCCGGGGCAAACGATAAGCCAACGGTTTTGCGCCCGCGCCCGTGCGACGCGGCGGCATCGCCCCAGGCGCGCGCCTGGGGGCCAAACCCGTCTTTACAACTTGCGTGCGCCTCTCAGGCGGTTGATCATCTTCTCGAAGGAGACGGCGGCCTCCTCGTCGCGCGCCACGAGCAGGATGGTGTCGTCGCCCGCGACCGACCCCAGGATGTTCTGAAGGTCTGCGGCGTCGAGGGCGGCGGCCACGCCTTGGGCCGTGCCCGTGGAGGCCTTGACCACCACGAGGTTGCCGGCGTGTTCCACCGAGGTGACCAGGTCGCATACCATCCGCTGCAGGCGCAGGTCCTCCGCCAGGACGTAGACGCCCTCGGGGAGCTTGCACAGGCCCATCTCGGCGATGTCTCGCGAGACGGTGGCCTGGGTGCACACGAAGCCGCGCTCACTCAGCAGGTCGACGATGTCGCGCTGGGTCTGAGCGGGCTCGATGCGCACGATCTCGCGAATGGCGGCCTGCCTCTCCTCGCGTCCCCTCATGCATGCCACTTCCCGGCGACCGCCTCGGCCGCCTCGACGGCCGCCTTGGGCGCAGGCACGCCCATGAGCAGCGACATGACGGCCTTCTGGGCGTGCAGGCGGTTGCCCGCCTCGTCGTAGATGACCGAGTAGGGGGCGCGCATCACCTCGTCGGTGACCTCCTCGCCGCGGTGCGCCGGCAGGCAGTGCATGAAGAGGGCGCCTTCGGCCGCATGGGCCATGAGCTCGGAGTTGACCTGGTAGCCCTGGAAGGCCGCGACGCGCATGTCATGCTCGGCCTCGTCGCCCATGGAGGTCCAGGTGTCGGTGAGCACCACGTCGGCGCCGCGCACGGCCTCCACCGGGTCGCGCATGAGCTCGAGTACGGCGCCCGTGCCGTACTTCTCAGCGGCGGCCTGGCACTGGGCGAAGACCTCGGGGTCGACCTCGAACCCCTCGGGCGAGGCGATGCGCACGTGCATGCCGCAAAGTGCCCCGCCCTCGAGATAGGTGTTGGCCATGTTGTTGCCGTCGCCCACATAGGTGAGCTTCAGGCCCTCGAGCTGCTTGCCGTGCTCCACGATGGTGAGGAAGTCGGCGAGGATCTGGCAGGGGTGGAAGGCGTCGGTCAGCGCGTTGATGACGGGCACGTCGGCGCAGGCGGCGACCTCCTCGATCTTCGCCTGGGCAAACGTGCGCAGGACGATGCAGTCGTAGAAGTTCTGCAGCACCTTCACGGTGTCCTCCACCGTCTCGCCGCGCGAGAAGGCGGAGTGGTCGTCGGCCATGACGCCGGGGTGCGCACCCAGGCGGTATGCGCCGACCTCGAACGAGTTGCGGGTGCGCAGCGACGGCTTCTCCATGATGATGGCGACGGTCTGGCCCGCAAGCGGCGCCTCGTGGATGCCGGCGGCCCAATCGGCCTTCTGGCACTCGGCGGTCTTGAGGACGAGGGCGACCTCGGCGGGAGTGAGGTCGAGCAGGCGAAGCAGGTCCCTGCCGGCAAGCGTTTGGTCCACGGTTCCCCCTAACTGAGTAAGCGGCGGCCCGCAATCCATGCGCGGGACGCCGCTTGACGAAAATGCCGTTCGATGTCGAACATGGCAATGATACGCATCCTCGGCGATGGCCTGATGTTTGAATTCAACCTATTCATGCAAATTCAATATTGACACTGGTTGCTTTATTCATAAAAACGAAATAGAACGCTGCGAACTCGCACATTGAAAAACACTGGAAGCACATCGAGAAAGCATCGGGGGCACATCGCGCCTCACCGACGCATATTACAATACTCGGCGGCCCAATCGCCGCCAATCGGACCCTGCGGAAACGACCTGCCATGTCTCAACACAATGTTTTGGAATATCTAGAGCGCTCGGCCCTTGCGCACCCGGACGCATGGGCGGCAAGCGACGAGCATGAACGGATCACCTATAGCGAGCTCCTCGACGCGGCGCGCTCACGCGGCTGTGCGCTGGCCGCCCTGGGCGTGGCCGCGCGGCCCGTTATGGTGTGCATGGAGAAGGGCGTCCGCACGCTCTCGACGTTTCTGGGCATCCTGTACGCAGGCGGCTTCTACGTGCCCGTCGACCCCGCCGTGCCCGACATGCGCCTGGCCAACATGCATACCACGCTCGGCTACCCCGACGTCGTCGTAGACGACACGACTTGCGGTCGCGTCCGGCAGACCCTGCCGGA
>CAKUKJ010000078.1 GCA_934662525.1 uncultured Coriobacteriales bacterium
TCATGAGATGGTCGGACGTTTGCTTGCGAATGTTGGTCGCGCAGCGAAACGCAGCCAGGTGCGTGCACATGAGGGCACAGAAGTAGACGAGGATACCCAGGATAGCGAAGGCGAGGGCCCACCAGGCATACCCGGCGATACCGGTGGCGGAGGCCCAATCGGGGGCGACCGCGATGAGGTCGCGCGCGACGAGCCAGATGCAGATGTAGGGCGCAAAGCCGATCAGCTGCGCCACGGCCGCAAGAGCGCACCCCAGGTAGGTGAGCACCTTATAACCGCCGGCAAAGTCGAGCAGCTGGGAGAAATCGCCCTTCTGCCCGACGGGTTTGCCTGACGGCTTGGTTGCCTCCGCCCCTCCCGCCGAAGCCTCGCCTGGCCGTTTGTCCACATCGGCCGCTTGAGACACGGACGTTTTGTTAGACATGGAAAATCACCTCCGTTATGCTGTGCCTGCACACAGCGCATGCGATATTGTTAGTTCTATACAACTTAGCATGCAGCACGGGGTGCAGGGCAAACACAGCGAAGGTGCGGACGCTTGCCGCAAGAAGGCGCACGATAACCGAAAGCCCCGGGTTAAGCCTACAAGCACGGCGGTGCGGGCACCGCTCGACAGGCGCGGCGGGCACGATGGAAAGCAGGAGGCAGGAAGCGGGTATGACAGACGCGATCGAGACCATCCCGAGGCAGTTGCGCTCGATGTTCCTCCCCCAGGTGGAGCAGATCGGCGCCGACATGCGCGTCAAGGGGTGCGGCATCCAGGCCCGGGTGGACAACGAGCTTTGCTGCGGCTCGATGTGGATGGCCTCGGTGGGAGGCGACTGCCTGGTCTCCATGCACAAGCTCACGCCCCGCCGTGGCTTTCACCTGGATGAATGCTCCGAGCACGACGCCATGCACGTCGCGTTTCTCTCCGCGCCCGCCGCAAAATGCCTCTCCGACGTGAGCGCCCCCAACATGTGCCGGCCACGCGAAAGCGTCGTGGCCTATTGCCAGGAGGCGGGCCCTGTTGGTTTCGAGATGCACGAGGCCGCCACGTACACCACGGCTGCCGTGTCGTTCCTGCCGGGGTTCTTTCGCCACCTGCGCGACCTTTTGCCCTCGGGGTGCCCCGACCCAGAGGCGCTCTTCGACGCAGGCACAGGCATGGGCGGCCACACGCTCAGCGAGGGAAGCCCCGCCGAGGTCGCCCTGAAGGCGCTCCTCACCTCGCTCAACGGCAGGGAGCCGCAAGCCAGCCCGGCGTCGCAGCTGCATCTCTACGCCCGCGTGACCGACGCCGTGGCGTTGCTCGCAAGCGAGGCGAGGGAAACCGATGCCGCGCGTCAGGCGCAAGGCGGCACGGGCCAGCGCCAGCTTGTGCAGCAGGCCCGCCGTCTCATCGACGCCCACCTGGGAGAGGCCCTCTCGCTCGACCGGCTCGCACACGAGCTCTACGTAAGCCGCACGCGCCTATGCGCGGCCTTCAAACAAGAAACGGGCATGAGCGTGGGCGCCTACATCCAAACGCAGCGCGTCGGCCGCGCCCAAGACCTGCTCGCGCGCGACGACCTACCCATACAGCAAATCGCCCGTGAGGTGGGATATGCCCGCCAAGGCAGCTTCACCGAGATGTTCCGCCAGGCGACCGGCCTGACGCCCACGCAGTGGAGGGAGCAGGCGGGAGGGTAAGGGGCGACAGGACGGCACCCTTATACCGACCGAGGTGAGGGGCCCGACCCGCTTGGCGCACGACCGATGCGCGCCCTATTCAACCAGCGCGAGAACCTCGGAGCGCTCCTCCTCGATGGCCTCGACTATCTCAGACTTGTACTCCTCGCGGTTCTGCGCCTCGTCGATCTTGAGGGCCGCCCAGTCCACGCCGACGCTGATGGCTGCGCCTGCGACCGCGCCCGCAACGGCACCCGCAGCCGTGCCTGCGCCGGGAACGATTGAGCCCGCAGCACCACCGGCAACCGTGCCTACCGCCGCACCGACGCCGCGCGAGGCCAGCATGCTCGAGATGCGCGAGACGATTGCCTTGAAGAACGACTTCTCAGCCGCTTTCTCGGTGATTTTGGAGGCAATGCTCTTGGCGGCGGACTTCTCGGCCGCCTTGGCGGCCTGCTTGCCAGCGGTTTTTTCGGCAGCCCCCTCGGCAGCATCGACCGCAGCGCTTACGGCAGCCTTTTCGGCAGACTCCGCCGCAATCTTCTCCCCAGCCTTGGTCAGCGCCTTCCCGGCCACGACCCCGCCGGCGACGCCCACCGATGCGCTGACGCCGAAGCGCTCGCCGGCGTCAAGCAGGCGTTCGGCGGGCTCGATGGGCCCGTCGAAAAATCCCCCGCCCACCTGCTCGATGGACGTGGCCAGCCACTCGGGCATGTCGGAAATCCCGCAGGCCGCCAAAGCCTCCTCATACTCGGCGCTTATGGACGCAGCCTCGTCCACATACCCCTGCATGGCCTGCATGAACTGAGACTCGTCCACGCCCTCCTCGAGACTCGCCGCGAGCTGGTCGCCCACGAACTCCTCGATTGAGC
The DNA here is from genome assembly GCA_934662525.1 of uncultured Coriobacteriales bacterium. Classification (GTDB taxonomy): domain Bacteria; phylum Actinomycetota; class Coriobacteriia; order Coriobacteriales; family UMGS124; genus UMGS124. The sequence continues at coordinate 2,523 of CAKUKJ010000078.1, forward strand.
CCGTGATGAGGTTTACCAGCCGCTCGAAGTCGGCCCCCAGGCTGTAGTACCAATCGAGGTAGGAGTCCACGTTGGCAACGCGCGTGTCGAACGTCTCGTTGATGAGCGGGACGAGCGTGGAGCGAACCTCCTCCGACAGCTCCGCCGACTTCTTTTCCGCCACATCCATGGCGGCTTGGACGGCCTGCTGGTCGTAATACTGCCCGTCGAGTGCATAGACCGCCGTGCCGAAGGCATCGCGCGCGGCGTTTTCCACCAAGGTGAGCTCCTCGGAGCCCTGCATCTGGGCAAGGGAGGCATCCGTCACCATGAAGGCCGCGACGAGGCAGACGGGGGCCAAAACCGACGCGGCGACCGTCTGGGGGAGGATGGAAGGCGCCTTGCGCGCGGGACGGCCCAACTCGCGCGCAGCAGGCTCATCTGCGGGAGCCGTGTCGAAAGGCCGGATGGACCCCATCCTTTCCAGGGGCGAGAACACCCGCTTGAGCTCGCGCCAATCGAGCAGGCACACCCCCAGCAGGCCCGCCAGGCCAAAATACGCCGAGGCCTGCAGCGCAAGCTCGGCGGCATAGCGGCCGAATGTGCTGACCTGCCCGACCTTGGTGACGCCGTAGGCCGACAGCGTGTCGGCATACGAGCTGGCAAGCCCCGCCTCGGCCATGAGGGCGCTGGGAGAGGATGCGAAGGGGTTGCTGACGCTCAGGAACGCGGCCGTAGCGTCCGATGCGCCGCTGACGGGCTGCAGCATAAACAGGGCCATGCCCAAGGCGCACAGGATTGCGCCGGCGATGCCCACGCTCGCCAGCATGGAGGCCGATGCGTGGCACAGGGGTGACATCTGCGCGCGTACCGCTTTGTCTACCAGGAGGAATACGAGCGCAACCAGGGGAATCGCGACAACGGCAAGTGCCCATGTCCACAGCTCCCAGCGTGCCGACGCAACGATGAGGCCCGCAACGCAGGCGGCGGACACGACGAACGCGATGACGAGCCGCAGGGTGCGACCCTCGTTCAGACGCGCAAAGATGCCGCCGTCCTGATATTTGACCTGGTTGACCGTCTTTTTGACAACGGCGTGGTACGTGACCCCCACGGCGAGGAACAGGCTCGCCGCCGCCCAGAACAGGGCGACGCACCAGCCGGGGGCCATGGCGACGACGCGGCTGAACAGAAAGAGCGCGCCGATGACCGAGGCGGCTTTGAGCAGGTAGCCGCGCCAGTGGAACCTCGCACCCGAGCAGCCTGAGCGAGGGGCCGGCTCGAGGGCAGGTTCGGGGGCGGGCCCGCAGGCCGCATTATGCGAAACGGCAGGCAGGGCCTCGGCGGCCCCAACAGCTTCGGCAATCGCTCCCACTGGGGCGACATCGGTCGAATCGCGCGGCTCTGAGTCGGCGGAAGGGGTGCAGTCAGTCATCGAACGACCTCCAATCGAAGGCCATTGTATGCCAGACGCCCCCGCTCCACGCAATCCGCTCGCAACTGAATTCTTCAGTTCCCCTGCAAGAAATCGCGCACGCAGGGGTCTTGAGGGCATGCGAGCACCTCGGCGGCAGGACCGCTCTCCGCGACGACGCCGTCGAGCAGCACCGCAACGTCGTCGGCGACGCGGCGGGCCTGCGCCACGTTGTGCGTCACCACGACGATCGTGTAGTCGCGCTTGAGCTCGCACAAGAGCGTCTCGATGACCGCCGTGCTCTTCACGTCAAGCGCCGAGCAGGGCTCGTCGAGCAGCAGCACGTCCGGCCTGGCCGCCAGGGCGCGCGCGATGCACAGCCGCTGCTGTTGGCCGCCCGACAACTTGAACGCGCTCTTCTTGAGGTCGTCCTTCACCTCGCTGTACAGCCCCACCTGCTCAAGACTTGCGCGCACAAGGCGGGCAAGCTCGGCCTTGTCCCTGCGGGGCGCATACCCGTAGTACTTGAGCACGTACTCGATGTTGCGCTGGATGGAGAACGGGAAGGGCGAAGGCGTCTGAAAGACGAGGCCCACGCGGCGGCATAGCTCCTCGCGCGGAAGCAGGCGGGCATCCCCGCCCTCGAGCAGGACCCGGCCCTCCATGCGCGCACCGGGCTCATCGGCCAGCATGCCGTTCAGGCAACGCAGGAAGGTGGACTTGCCACATCCCGAGGGGCCCAGAATCGCCGTGATGTGCCCGGGAGCGATGTCGAGCGAGACATCCTTCAAAACCTGCTTGCCGTCATAGGCAGCAGAAAGGTTTCGGACGCTCAAGGCACAAGAAGGGCGGTTCCGCACGAACTCGTTCGCTTGTGTCTCCCCCATCACGACCTTCTCCATTTCTCTTGACTGCGCCGGGCATACAGCGTGGCGACGGCGCCGGACGCAAGAACGAGCGCCATCATGACGAACGCGGTACCGAACGCCGTGGTGAGGCTCGACCCGCCCTGGGCAACGAGCAGGTAGAGGTGCATGGGCAGCGACATCGCCGGCTCCATGACGCTCGTGGGCACGCCTGCATACGCCACCGCGCCCGTGAACATCATCGGGGCCGTGGCGCCGCACGCGTAGCACGCCCCCAGCACGAGCGCGCTCACCAGCTCGCCCTTGCAGGCAGGCAGCACGATATGCGCGAGCGTGTGCAGGCGCGTGCAGCCCAGCACATAGGAGGACGCCACGAGGCTTCGAGGTAGCTCGGCGAATGCCTTCTCGACCCTCACCTCGATGAACGGCATCACCATGAGCCCAAGCGCCATGCCGGCCGAGAGGATGCAGCGCCCCCAGCCCGCGTCGCGCACGAAGAAGCTGTATGCGAAGAGGCCCAGCACGATGGAGGGTATGCCTGCCATGCACTGCACGACGAGGCGCACGGCAGACCCCACATGGCGACTCTTGCAGTAAAACACGAGGTACGCGGCACAGGCGATGGCCGGAACACCACCGATGAGGACAGCCGTCGTCGTGAACCACAGGCTGCCGGCGATGGCCGGCCAGATGCCGCCCTCCTCGCCCAGGACGAGACCCGACGGCGCCTGCGTGAGAAATTCCCAGCTGATGGCAGGCGCTCCCCTCCAGAAAACGTAGCCGAAGAGGAAGAGGGCCACCGCAGTCACAAGGCCCATGCCCGCATAGGCCCAAGCGCGCACAAGCAGGCCCGCAAGGAACGGGCGGCGGATTCCCCCGTCACGCCCGCTCACAGCACGGCCCCTTGCTTTTCCAGGCGACGCCGCAGGGCTGCGATGCCGAGGTTGATGGCGAGCATGATGACGACGAGCACGAGGCCCGCCGCAAAGAGCGCATGGTAGTGGGTGCTCCCCTGCACGGCCGTGCCCATCTCGAGCGCGATGACCGAGGCGATGGTCTCCGACTTGCCCAGAAGCTGGGGAAAGAGGTTCGCGCTGCCGATGACCATCATGACCGCCATCGTCTCGCCCATGGCGCGGCCTATCGCGAGCACGCACGACACAAGGATGCTCTGGAGCGCGGCAGGCAGCGCCGCCGTCGCCACCGCGTGCCACTTCTCCACCCCCAGCGCCCGGGCGCTGGGGAGATAGCGCTCCTGTGCCTTGATGAGCGTCTCAGAGATAGCGCCCACGAGGAACGGCACGAGCATCACGGCAAGCACGACGGCCGCAGCCAGCACGCACGACCCCGTGCGCATGCCCGCGCCCAGGAACAGCTTCACCACAACGCAAATGCCCACGAAGCCGTAGACGACCGAGGGGATGCCAGCCAAAAGGTCGATGAACGGGTAGAGCAGGCTGCGGGCGCGCGATGAGGAGACGGTTGAGAGGAAAAGCGCCGCGCCCATGCTCACCGACAGCGCAAGCGCAAGCGCCAGCAGCGACACATAGAGGGTGCCTGCGATGAAGTTGCCGATGCCGAAGGACGGCTCCCCCACGTAAGCGATGGGCATCCAACGCGTGCCAAAGAGGAAGTCGGGCACGCCCACCTCGTCGAAGATGGGCAGAGCCTCGCGCACGATGAAGTACACCACGAACGCCAGCGCCAGCACGCACACAAGCGCCAGCACGCACACGACCAACTTGCATGCACGGTCGGCGGCCCTGTGGGCAACCATCTTCACGCGACGACCTCCTTTCCAACAACGAACGCGGGCAGAGGCCCGTTTTCAGGCTCCCGCCCACGTCACCTAACCACCCAAAACGCAGCGGACGAGGTTCCGCAGCTCTTACTTCTTCTCAACCTTGAACGAGGGGATGTAGCCGTTGGCCTCGATGGTGTCGTAGCCCGTCTGCGAGTAGATGTAGTCAATGAAGGCCTGGGCGGCGGGGGTCACGTCCTCGCCGGTGACGAACATGACGGGGCGCTGAATGGTGTAGTCGCCCGACAGGATGTTCTCCTCGGTTGGCTCCACGCCGTCGACCTTCATGGCGAAAAGCACCTGCTTGTCGGCGTTTGCCTTGTTGTAGGCGCCGAAACCCGCATAGCCGATGGCCCATTTGTCGTTGGCGATGTTCGTGGCCAGCTCGGTCATGGAGGCCGACTGCGTGGCAGCGGGCGTCACCTCGGAGTCGCCCATGACAGCCTTCTGGAACACCTCGTAGGCGCCGCCGGACAGGTCGCGGATGTAAACGTTGATGGGCTCGTCGTCGAAAGACGCGTCGATATCCTTCCAAGAGGAGATCTCGCCGGCGAAAATCTGACGGATGAGGTCGGTATCCATGTCGTCCATGATGCCGCAGACGGGGTTCTCGGCATTGACGGAGACGGTGAGCGCGTCGTGGGCCACCATGAACTGCTGGTATTTGTCGCCCAGGGCCTCCACCTCGGAGTCCTTGATGTCACGGGCTAGCATGCCGAAGTCGGCCGTGCGGTCGATGGCGGCCTGCACGCCCACGCCCGAGCCGCCCGGAGCCACGTAGATGGAGATGTTCTGGGCGGGGAAGTCGGGGTTCACCTTGTCCCAGGTAACGTAGGTCTCAGTGAACGAGGAGGCCAGCGAAGAGATGATGGGGTACAGCGACGTGGAGCCGCAGAAGAGCACCTGGGCCTTGAAGTCGTCATCGTCGGCATGGGCCAGGCCCGCGCCGAAACCGCCCATGAGGGCCACGGCGACGGTGCCGCCTGCGACGGCGAGGAAATTACGGCGGGTAAGGGCAGCGTTCATGCGGGTCTCCGTTTCTTTTTTGCGCCAACGATGGTCGGGCCCTCACCGTCAGCGCGCAACGCGCACCGGTTTGGGGACGGGGCTGAGAACGGCCAGGCCGTCATCGGCATAGACTGATTGTGTGGATTGGGGCGCGCTGCGGCAGAACCCGCCCTCCTGGGCGGCGCAAACGCGACAAGGAGACTGTAACACAACACGCGCCGCACACGTCTTTTCCCACGAGAGATGCATATGTGCGCAGGCAGGCGGCATCGGAAACCCGACGAAGGCGCAGGAGTCGACCACACTTTTGGGCCCAGCGCACTCAGTGCCTCCGGCAAGTATGAAAGAACGGCGTCCCGCGGCTCGCCTTGTTCTCGGGCAAGAATTCGCTGCCAACAGATGTGCGGGAATCGCGCTTCACCGTCATCGTCTCCCACGCGCGCGAACGCACTGCCGACAAATACGCGGAGAGCACGCTCGCCTTTGAGGCCACGACTGCATACGCGCCCCACTCGCCCACTTTTCCCCAGGCAAAGGACACGCTCAAGCAAACCACCGCCTCAATACAACCCAGCGTCACTTGGCAGCGGCCGCTTGCATGGATGAAAACGTCATTTTGCCTGCAGATTGGGAAACGACCAAAAGCCACTTCCGACAAAACACCAGGTAGATGCCTTGCAGCTGAAAGCAGCTACCCCTCCTCGGCAAAATACTGCAGGCAAAACGGCATTCCCATCCACGAAAGCGCAGGAGCGCACGGCCAAGCCCCATCCCCATGCACGCAAGCGCAAACGCAAAACGCCGACAAGCGAGGCAGGGGGCTCGCTTGTCGGCGCATGGTACGCCGTGCTTATGTCAGACTGCGCGTTACTCGTGCACGATGCCGTTGTGGAAGCGGTAGGACGCCTTGAGGTTGTAGTCCTGCAGCATGTCCTCGGGCAGCTCGGGGTTGTCGTCCTTCACCGT
>CAKUKJ010000079.1 GCA_934662525.1 uncultured Coriobacteriales bacterium
GCCCGGTGCCGTGCCAGTCGAGCATCTCGGATGCTGCGGTGGCCAGAACCTCCTGCGGGAGTGCCGCAGGGCCTGCGTTGAAGTTAAGTGCGCGGCTCATGTGCTCCTCTTTCTCGGGCGGATAGGTAATGTCGCATCGTAGCACTCACGCATGCTTTGACGTGCCGAAACGGCAATCATCAGCGAAGTCACGTAAAAGCGACCATTTTTATAGGTTATTGGGTGCAAAACGCCGCCGGGCGGGCGTGGCGAGGCCTCTAGCGGAACAGCTTCGCCTTCACGATGATGAGCGCCACGGCCACCGACACCACCACGGCGAGCAGCACGGGGAACAGCGGCGTGGACACAAGCGGCAGCCCCTCCACGTTCATGCCGTAGAAGCTGAACACGATGGTGGGCACTGCCAGCACGATCGTGATGATGGTGAGCGTACGCATGACCATGTTCAGGTTGTTGGAGATGACCGAGCCGAACACCTCCATCGTGCCGTTGAGAATGGTGGTGGAGACGCTTGCCATCTCGATGGCCTGCGACAGCTCGATGAGCACGTCGTCGAGCAGCTCCTGGTCCTCCTCGTACAGACGGATGGTGCGGCCCGTGCGGATCTTGCCGAGCGTGACCTCGTCGGCCTTGAGCGAGGTGGACAGGTACACGAGCGACTTCTCCAAGCCCAGCATCTTGATGAGCTCCTCGTTGCGCATGGTGCGGCGCAGGAGCTTCTCGGTGCGGGTGAACTGCTTGTTGATGGAGCGCAGGTAGCTCTGGTAGGTCTGCGAGATGTTGAGCAGAAGCTGCAGCAAAAAGCGCGTGGTGCGGCGGGTGTCGAGCCCGCGGACGCGCCCCGAGGAGAAGGCGTCGATCGTGGTGTTGGGCGTGAGGCTCACGGTCACGATCATGGACGACTCGGGCAACAGCAGCACGGAGAGCGGCTGCGTGTCGTACTGCGTGATGGAGGGGTCTTCCAGGTCGGAGGCGTCCTCGAGCGCGGCGCAGTCCACGATGACGAGGATCTGGTTCGTGTCGTCGTCGAAGTCGAGGTGCGAGCTCTCGTCGTCGTCGAGCGCGCTGCGCACGAACTCGGGCACGATGCCGGCCTTGGCGTGCAGCCAGGCGCGGTCCTCGGGCGTGGGGCAGGTGATGCTCACCCAGCATCCGGCCTCGGGCTCCTCGATCCGCTTGGTGCCCTCGGGGCCGGTCTTGTAAAACTCGATCATGGCTGGCCCTCCTTGGTCGGGGATGGGAAGCGGGCAACATGCCTGCGTGCGGCGGCGCGCCGCAACCTGTAAGGATAACCCTCGCAGCGGCCCGGCGGCGCGTGATTTGGCAAAACCTGTGCAAGGCGGGCCGTTTTTATGGGCAAGGCGTGGGCGGATGGGCCCGTTGTTGTGAGAACAACATATATGGGTCGCAGCAATGTGCCATGCTGTGACCGTGCCTGCGGGTAGAGGGAGAGGAAACGTATATGTTGCGACAGATAGTCACATTCGACAAAGACCGCTGCAACGGGTGCGGCCTGTGCGTGCATGCCTGCCACGAGGGGGCAATCGGGCTGGTGGGCGGCAAAGCCACACTTTTGCGCGACGACTTCTGCGACGGCATGGGCGATTGCCTGCCGGCTTGCCCCGCAGACGCCATCCGCTTCGAGCAGCGCGAGGCCCTGCCCTACGACGAGGCCGCCGTGCAGGCGAAGAAGGCGGGGGAGGGCATCGCAGCCGCGCCTGCGTCGAACGGGGCCTCGACGGTCGCGCGCCCATCGGTTCCGGCGGGCGTTCCCGTTGCCCGGCCTGGCTTTACGCCCATGGCCGGCGGCCCCGCCCCTGTTTGGGATGCCGTCCCTGCCGCCGGCTGGGCTGCCGATGCGGCGGATGGCCCCAAGAGCCAGCTTGCCCAGTGGCCCTGCCAGATCAAGCTGGTGCCCGTGAACGCCCCCTTCTTCCAGGGCGCGCGTCTCCTCGTGGCGGCCGACTGCACCGCCTTTGCCCACCCCGACTTTCACCGGCAGTTCATGGCCGGGCGCGTGACCCTCGTGGGCTGCCCCAAGCTCGACGCGGTGGACTACTCCGAGAAGCTCGGGGGCATCCTTGCGCTCAACGACATCCAAGACGTGCTCGTCGTGCGCATGGATGTGCCCTGCTGCGGCGGCATCCAGCGCGCCGTGGCCACGGCCATCGCTGCCAGCGGCAAGCAGGTTCCGGCGCGCGTGGTGACCATAGGCCGCGACGGCCGCGTTCTTGCGGAGGAGCATATCAACTAGGTCAGCGTGCCGCCTGCCGCTTGTGGCGGGCGGCCCACCCTGTTCGTTCAATACCCCATGTGCAAACCTTCCCATGTTGTGCGAACATAGGCCGCTATCGCACTTGCATCCGCGCTCCCGCCAAGGCCGCGCTTCTCGCTCTTGTTTGGATGGTTTGCCATGGACTTTGTCGCGCTTCTCAACTCGATCGATGCCGCCGTGTGGGGCCCGCCCATGATCGTGCTGCTCCTGGGCTGCCACATCTACACCACGATTCGCACCAAGTGCATCCAGCGCAAGCTGCTGCTGGCCCTGCGCCTCTCCGTCACCAAAGACGACGGCGCCCAGGGTGACGTGAGCAACTTCGGCGCCATGGCCACCTCGCTTGCCTCCACCCTGGGCACCGGCTCCATCGTGGGTGTGGCCACGGCGATCCTGTCGGGCGGCCCGGGGGCGGTTCTGTGGATGTGGCTCACGGGCATTCTCGGCATGGCCACCAAGTACACCGAGGTCTTCGCGGCCATGAAATATCGTGTGAAAGACGTGCGCGGCCACATGGCCGGCGGCGCCATGCACGTGTGGGAGCAGCGCTACAAGCGCCCCGACGGCACGATTCCCTGGTGGGCGAAGTTTGCGGCCGTCTGGTTTGCCATCATGGCGTGCTTCACCATCTTCGGCATCGGCTCTGCGGTACAGACGAGCGCCATCACAAGCGTGGTGCAGGCAAACTTCGGCGTCGAGCCGTGGATCGTGGCGGCCATCGTGTGCGGCAGCGCCCTGCTCATCATCGTGGGCGGCCTCAAGACGGTGTCGAGCATCTGCGAGAAGCTCGTGCCCTTCATGGGCGGCGCCTACATCCTGGGCTGCCTCTACATCCTCGTGTGCAACCACGCCTACCTGTGGGATTCGGTCGTCACCATCTTCGAGTGCGCGTTCACGGGCAAGGCCATGTTCGGCGGTGCCGTGGGCTCGGGCATCATGGTTGCGCTGCAGTTCGGCTGCGCGCGCGGCCTGTTCTCCAACGAGAGCGGCCTGGGCACCGCGCCCCTCATCTCGTCGGCCGCCGAGTCTAAGAACCCGGCCCGCCAGGCCCTCGTCGCCATGACGGGCGCCTTCTGGTGCACGGTGGTCATCTGCCTGCTCTCCGCCTTCGTCATCGTGAGCTCGCTGCTCGCGCACCCCACGCTCATCGCCGACGCCGGCGTGACCGACGGAGCCACGCTGGCAAACGCCGTGTTCGGCACCATCCCCGTGGTGGGCAAGCCCATCCTCATGCTCGGCATCCTCACGTTTGCCTATTCCACGGTGGTGGGTTGGAGCCACTACGGCGAGCGCATCTCGTCGTACCTGTTCGGCAGCCGCTGGGTGCCGCTCTACCTGGGGCTTTACATCTGCATGGGCTTCCTGGGAGGCGTGGGCGTGGGCGACATCGCCTGGACGGCCACCGACATCGCCAACGGCCTCATGGCCCTGCCCAACATCCTCATGGTCATCCTCTGCGCCGGCATGGTGGCCAAGGAGACCCAGCACTACGTCTACGACGGCAACATCGACGAGCCTCTCGACGAGCACCTGCCCACCCTGGAGGACAAGAGCGTCTTCCTGCGCAAGAAGGCGTGACGAGAGGGCCCGACGGGCACCCACGACCAGCCTCATACCTAAAGGCCCCGCAGCTTTGAGCAGCACGTTTGCTTCCAGGTTGCGGGGCCTTTTTGGATGAACGGGCCTTTTTGCGGGCAATGTACGTTAAATCGTACAGATTGAGGCCGCTGGAGGGCTTGTTCTGTACGAAACAACGGACATTGCTTGCAAAAGTTGGCTCTGTGGTACCCCTGTGTCCATCAAAAAGCCCGCCCGCAAGTTTTCGTGCGAGGCTTGCGGGCGGGCTTGGTCTGGTGGGGGCGGCTGCCCGGCGAGCTTTTAGCGCTTGATGGAGTAGAACGCGTTCATGCCGGGGTAGGAGGCTGCCACGCCGAGCTGGTCCTCGATGCGGAGGAGCTGGTTGTACTTGGCGATGCGGTCGGAGCGGCAGGGGGCGCCGGTCTTGATCTGGCCGGCGTTGACGGCCACGGCGAGGTCGGCGATGAAGCTGTCCTCGGTCTCGCCGGAGCGGTGCGACACCACGCAGGCGTAGCGCGACTTCTTGGCGAGCTCCATGGTGTCCATGGCCTCGGTGAGCGTGCCGATCTGGTTCACCTTCACGAGCACGGCGTTGGCGGTGTCGAGCGAGATGCCCTTGGCCAGGCGCTTCTTGTTGGTGACGAACAGGTCGTCGCCCACAAGCTGCACGCGGCTGCCGATGCGCTTCGTGAGGGCCGCCCAGCCGTCCCAGTCCTCCTCGGCCATGCCGTCCTCGATGGAGACGATGGGGAACTTCTCCACCAGGTCGGCCCAGTAGTCCACCATCTGGTCGGCCGTGAGCTCGCGGCCCTCGCCCTTCAGGCAGTACATCTTGCGCTCGGCGTCGTAGAACTCGGTGGAGGCGGGGTCCATGGCGAACAGGATCTGCTCGCCGGGGGTGTAGCCGGCCTTCTCGCAGGCGCGCACGATCCACTCGAAGGGCTCGGCGTTGGTCTTGAGGTTGGGGGCGAAGCCGCCCTCGTCGCCCACGCCGCCGCCCAGGCCCGCCTCATGCAGGACCTTCTTGAGCGTGTGGTAGATCTCGGAGCACCAGCGCAGGCCCTCGGCGAACGTGGCCGCGCCTACGGGCATGATCATGAACTCTTGGAAGTCCACGTTGTTGTCGGCGTGCACGCCGCCGTTCAGGATGTTCATCATCGGCACGGGCAGGGTGTGGGCGTTGGGGCCGCCCAGGTAGGCGTACAGCGGCAGGTCGACCGAGTTGGCGGCGGCGCGGGCGCAGGCCATGGAGGCGCCCAGGATGGCGTTGGCGCCCAGGCAGGTCTTGTTCTCGGTGCCGTCGAGGTCGATGAGCATGGTGTCGATCTCGCGCTGGCAGGTGGCGTCCTGGCCCACAAGGGCGTCGGCGATCTCCTCGTTCACGTGGTCCACGGCGGTGAGGACGCCCTTGCCCAGGTAGCGGGCGCAGTCGGCGTCGCGCATCTCGCAGGCCTCGAACGCGCCGGTGGACGCGCCGCTCGGCACGCAGGCGCGGCCGAAGGAGCCGTCGTCGAGGGTCACCTCGACCTCGACCGTGGGGTTGCCGCGCGAGTCGAGAATTTCGCGGCCGTACACATCGATGATGGTGCTCACAGCTCAGTCTCCTTCAGTTTGGCTTGGACCCAGAGGGCCTCCTGGTCTTGGCGGGGCACGTCGGCGATGTCGCGGCCCTCGGCGCGTGCGGCCTGCTCCATGTAGGCCCAGCGGCGGCGGAACTTCGCGCAGCTGGCGCGCAGGGCGGTCTCGGCGTCGATGTGCTCGCGACGGGCGACGTTCACCAATGCGAATAGGATATCACCGAACTCCATCTGCGCGTCGGCGCTACCGGGAGCGGCGGTTTTGAACTCCTCGACCTCGCTTTTTACCTGCTCCCACACACTATCGACACTAACCCAGTCGAAACCGGCCGCCACCGCCTTGCGGCTGATCTTCTGCGCCTGCATGAGGGCGGGCAGCTGCACGGGCACGCTGTCGAGCAGGCTCTCGGGCGCCTCGCCCTCTGCGGCGGCCTCCTCCTCGCTCGCCTTGTGCTCGCCGAGCTTCACCTGGTCCCAGATGGCGAGCACGTCGGCCGAGGTGGCGGCGCGGGGCGCGTCGGCGTCGCCGAACACGTGGGGATGGCGGCGCACGAGCTTCTCGTTGAGCTCGCGGCACACCGCGTCGATGTCGAACTCGCCTGCGTCGGCGGCGATCTGCGACTGCAGCACCACCTGCATGAGCACATCGCCCAGCTCCTCGCGCAGGTGGCGCGTCTTGGAGCCCTCGATGGCGTCGACGGCCTCGTAGGCCTCTTCGATCATGTTCTTGGCGATGGAGGCGTGGGTCTGTTCCTTGTCCCAGGGGCAGCCGTCGGGCTGGCGCAGCCGCCAGATGGTGCGCACGAGCGCGTCGAAGTCGGGGTGCGTGCCGGGGGCTCCCGGCCGGTCTGCGTCCGCAGGGTCGAGCTGGCGAGGCTGTTGTGCGGCGGCGTCTTGCATCGGGTCTTGGTCTTGGGGCATCGCTCCTCCTTGGTGGGTCGTGGCCTTTAGGTGCGGGCGCATGTCGGGGCCCGGGCCTGGCTGGGCGGTCTTGCCTGGCCATATGATAGCCGCATACGGCTGTTTTGTGCCTGCCGTGCCGCGCGCCCGCACTCATTGCCGCTCGATTGAACAGAGCCGCCAAACCTGGGGTATAATGCGCGCGTTTGAGGAGAGAACGCCTGAGTGCGCCCCGAGTGCGCCGTTTTTGGAGGACGAGTTTTATGGCAGAGCAGAGCAAGCTTCGTGTGGCCGGCGAGAACGCAAAGCAGGTCGTGCGCGCCATCGGGCAGGACGAGTCGCTGTGCCTGCGCTGCACCAACCCCGAGTCCACCTGCCAGGCCTGCGTGGACATCTGCCCGGGCAAGGCCGTGCGCATCCCCAAGTCGAACGACCACGACGGCGGCTACAAGGTGACCATCGGCAAGGGCTTCTGCGTCGACTGCGGCCTGTGCGCCGCCGTGTGCCCCACCGACTCCATCATCGTGATGGAGCCCACGGCCCGCTACCTGCGCCACCTGCTCAAGCGCGCCCAGGCCATGGCGGGCGGCACGGGGCACACGCTGTACCTCACCTGCATCGAGACGGGCATCGCCAAGGAGAGCCCCTCGGTGGTGGAGGTGCCCTGCCTGGGCGCCATCGCCCCCGAGACGTGGGCCTCGCTCATGCTTGACTTTCCCAACCTGGTCGTCTACCTGCCCGGGGATCTGTGCCCGCGCTGCAAGGCCAAGGCCGCCGAGATGCGCATCGTCGACTCGGTGATGGAGGCCATCGAGGTCTCGGGCCGCGAGATGCGCCTTGTGGAGACGCGCCGCGAGCTTGAGTGGACCGACTCCGCGGGCAAGGTGCGCAAGTCGGGCGACGGCGACGAGCCCTTCGGCGAGATGCTGTCGGGCTTCGGCGACCTGGCCCACGACCTCAAGAACGACCTCACGCACGCCGAGGAGAACATGACCGAGGAGGAGCGCTGCACCTCCGACCAGCGCAAGACTCGCGTGCGCCTGCGCAAGGAGATTCGCGTGGCGGATGGCGAGACGACGCCGGGCCTCAAGGGGGCCGACGAGCTCACGGGCACGCTCACCGCGTCGCGCGCCACCATCCTCGACGCCGTCATGCGCTTCCCGCAGATCGCCCCGCGCGTCATGCTCAAGGGCGTGCGCATCGACGCCGAGAAGGCCGGCGAGGCCGCCATGGCCGCCGTGGTGCAGGGCTGCCCCCTGGGCGCCGCGCATATGGTGGACGGCAAGTGCGCGGTGGAGCCGCTCGTGTGCGTGGACTGCGGCCTGTGCCGCCAGCTATGCCCCGAGGGCGCCGTTGAGTCCGTGCAGACCTGCGCCGCTGATTTGCTGCGCGACCCGGCGCCCGCTGCCGAGTAGAGGAGCGCGCAAGGAGGGCAAAGCTGTGTGCTTTTTGCAAACACAACTTTGACCCCTTGTCAAGATACAATTCGGCAAATTATCCTAATCAGGTTTGCCGACATACGCGTTACGTCTCCTGGGGATCCGCGCCCCTGGTGAATGCTTCCGTAATCATGCTTGTGCGTATAGAGGCAACGTCGTCCAGAACCAGTAAGACCGATTCAATCGAGTCTGGGCTGACAGAAACGTTTGCCTCGCGCATTGAAGCCGAAGCATTTGAGGGCCACCGGCAGGGGGTTGCGACCCGCCCTGCCACGCACGCATGTGCCCTTGAGCGCTCGTTTTACGCGCTTTGCGGCCGTTCAAGCCTGGACACAACCGACACCATGTGCACCCGGACGGGCCATGCGCCGCGCCTTTGCGCTGCGTGGGGCTCGGACAGAGCGGGCGCGCAACAACCCCATAAGGAGACTTTTTATGGCAACTTTTGAAGAGCTCGGCCTTGGCGAGAACGTCCTGGCCGCCGTCCATCAGATGGGCTACACCGAGGCGACCCCCGTGCAGGAGCAGGCCATTCCGCTCGTGCTTGCCGGCCATGACGTGATTGCCGCCGCCCAGACCGGCACCGGCAAGACGGCCGCCTTCACCCTCCCCGTGCTCGACAAGCTCGGCCATTTTGAGAAGGGCCACGGCCCCAAGGCCCTCATCGTCACCCCCACCCGCGAGCTCGCCCAGCAGATCGACTCCGTGGCGCGCACCGTGGCCAAGAAGACCGGCCACTATGTGCTCACCGTTGTGGGCGGCG
>CAKUKJ010000080.1 GCA_934662525.1 uncultured Coriobacteriales bacterium
AGCGTTACCATGAGTTCTTGCGCCGCCATGAGGGCATGCACGTGCTCTTTTGGGAGCTGGGCGTGGGCAACAACACGCCCGCCATCATCAAATACCCCTTCTGGCAGATGTGCGCACGCAACCCCCAGGCCACCTACGCCTGCGTGAACCTAGGCGAGGCCTGCTGCCCCACCCCCATCGAGCGCCAGTCGATCCTACTCGACGCCGACATCGCCTGGGTTCTCGGCGAGCTGGCGACACAGCCGGCTCTCACGCAATAGGTAGCCGGCCGTTGGGGCTTGCCACCCCTCCGGCGGCAAATAACGCAAGACTTACTCGACGTCGGTGACGTCGGTGATGGTGAAAAGAGGCACGTCAAGACGAGGGTCTTCGCTGGAAAGGAGCGCACTCCCAAAACTTTAATTTCATTTGACTTTTGGGAGTGAGCGCAATCGTACATACAACGGTACTCACAACACCGCGTCCTTCAGGAAAAAATCTCGGGCCTGGACTATCTTGATTCCATCGACATCGGCCTCGTAACGTCCCTGCCTAACGACAACCATTTTTTCGTATGCATCGCGAATAGACTTCAGGGGCCCAAACTCTCGCTCTCTTGTATTCGGCGAGAACATCTCATCCGTCACCTGGATATACACGGTCCTGCCGTCTTTGATGGCAACGAAATCAACTTCCTTGGCATACAGCTTGCCCACATGCACGTGCCAACCCTTGTAGAGAAGCTGCAGATAAACGGCATTTTCAAAAAGACGCCCCATATCGGACGCCCTGTATCCATTCAAATACGACCTGAGGCCAAGATCGACGACGTACTCCTTGGGGCTTGTCCTCAGGATTTCCTTACCATGAAGATCATACCGATTTGCCTGATAAAACAGGTAGGCATCATTCAAGGCTGTCACATAGGAATCGACGGTTTTATTCGTTGTTTTAGACCCTGCGGATGTCAAAGTATCAGCAATGCTCTTTATAGAAAGCTGGTTTCCTATGTTGTCTGCGAGGTAGTCAACGATTTTTCCAAGGAGCGCTGGGTCGGTAACCTTGCTTTGCCCCCGGGCCCTTTCCCTATTAATGACGTCTCTCGTGACAACCGCATCATACAGGCCGGACATATACGCGGAGTGGGCCTCTTGCGTTGTGTCCAGTCCGGCAATAGCAGGCATTCCGCCATATCTGAGGTAGCGCTCGAATACTTCGTCAAACAATACAACCTTGCCAGCGGAATCGATTGTCGCCGAAGAGTCCTCGTCAAATGACAAGCCGCAGAACTCAAGGTATTCACTCAATGCAAGGGGCAGCATCTTTACTTCGACATAGCGCCCTGACAGATAGGTAGAAAGCTCACTGGACAAAAGATACGCATTGGAGCCCGTGAGGTAGATGTCGCAGTCAAAATCAACCCTCATGGCGTTGACCGCAGTTTGCCAGCCTTCAATACGCTGAGGCTCGTCTATGAAGATGTATGTTCTCCCCTCTGGCAAAACCCGGTCCTTAAAGTACGTGTAAAGCTCATCCTCCGATGTAACGTGGCAGGCCTTGCTCTCGAGATTCAGCGAGGCAAAGGCACGGAGCTCAACGTTTTCAGACTCAATGGCTTTGCGAACAAGGCTGAGCAGGCTCGACTTTCCGCAGCGCCTGACACCGGTGACAACTTTGATGAGATCCGTGTCGCGAAACATGAGTGCACGGTCAAGATACAGTTGTCGGTTTATGAGCGCGGTTTGCCTCATGTTCACTCCTAAAACTCCAAAACTTTTTCTATTTTGGGAGTGTACTACAAGAATTTAAATTCTATTGAAGTTTTAGGAGCGCACTCCCAAAACTTTAATTTCATTTGACTTTTGGGAGCACGTAGATGAACACGCTGGGCACCGAGGCACCCGCCCAGCCTGCGCATCGTTATCGCCTCGGCGCAACCCTGTCGAGCAGCCAGAGGCTCAGGAAGGCGAACGCCGCGAGCACGAGCACGCCGCCGATGTAGCCGATGGCGCCCACGCCCAGGCCCGTCACCACGACGCCGCCCAGGGCCGAGCCGCCGCCGATGCCCAGGTTGAAGATGCCCGAGTAGATGGAGGTGGCCACAGCGGCCTCGTCCTGACTCGTGATGCGGATGACCTCGCCCTGGAACGCCACGTTGAAAGCCGTGGAGGCGACGCCCCACACGAGGAAATCAAGGACGACGAGCACGGGGCTCATCGACGCGACCCCCAGAGCAAACAGGGCGATGGCCAGGCATCCCACCGCCGCGCGGAAAAACAGGCGGCGATGCCCGTCGAAGAAGCGGGCGAACAGGAAGCTGCCCGCGATGCCCGCCACGCCGAACACCGTGAGCATCGCAGTGACCACGCCCTCGTCCATGCCCGCCACCTGCAGCAGGAACGGCTCGATGTAGCTGTAGGCCGTGTAGTAGCCCGTGACCAGCACCGCGATGAACGCGTAGATGCCCACGAGCGCCTTGTTGGAAAGCATGCGCGGCAGCTTGGCCACCGTGAAGGGCTCCCCCGCCGGCATCTTGGGAAACACGACCGCAAGGTAGAGAAGCGCCACGCCCGTGGCCACAGCCACGCACAAAAAGGCCGCGCGCCAGCCCAGCGCCAGGCCCACGATGCGCCCGAGAGGCATGCCCACGATGGTGGCGATGGACGACCCCGTGACCACCATGCCCAGCGCCAGCGAGCCGAACTTGTGGGGCACAAGGCGCACGGCGATGGGCGAGGCGATGGACCAGAACACCGAGTGCGCCATGGCGACCACGATGCGGCCCGCCACAAGCATCGTGTAGCTGGTGGAGGCCACCGTGACGACCTGACCTGCGAGGAAGACGCACAGCACGCACATAAGCACGCACTTGAGCGCGAAGCGCGAGGCAAACATCATGAGCGGCAGCGACAGCAGCATGACGCTCCATGCGTACACGGTGATGACGGCGCCCATGACCGACTCGGTCACGCCCAGGTCGGCCGCCATGTCGGTGAGCAGCGCCACAGGCATGAACTCCGAGGTGTTGAAGATGAAGGCCGACAGCGTGATGCCGAGCAGCGGCAGCCACATCCGCAGCGTCATCTTCTCCCCGCCCGTCTTCTGTGCCAGCCCATCCATCGTGCGCACCTCTTCCTGCCGCCCTACAAATCGCGGCGGCAATTCTAAGCGCACCGCACGGTCGAAACGTGAACGCCTCGTCAAATTCGCTCAAACCAGAGGCTGCACATGAAAGGCGGCTGCGCCAGGCAGGCACATCGGTCGCAGGCGACGGGAGCGGCACCGCGCAGGCAGGGTTTCCCACCGGCACGGCACCGCCTTGGCACCCCATGCGCCCGCAGTCCGTCGCACCCGGCAACCGGCTGCGAGCATCTTTCGCATGTCCTTACGCGTACCCGTAGTTTTTGCGCAAGGCGGCCAAAAACGCGCCCGTGAGCAGCACCGACATGGCCTCGGCCACGATGATGGCATACCAGATGCCCATCTCCCCCATGACCATGGGCAGCACGATGAGGGCTCCGCACTCGAAGACGAGCGTGCGCACAAACGAGATGACCGCCGACACCAGGCCGTTGTTGAGCGCCGTGAAGAACGACGAGCCAAAGATGGAGAACCCGGCCATGAGCAGCATGAACGAGTAGATCGACAGCGCCTGGACCGTGAGCTCGAGCACGTCGTGGTCGTACCCCACAAACAGCATCGCGATGGGGCGCGCCAGCGTGAACGCGAGCACGGTGAGAAGCACGTTGAGCACAGCCACCACACCCAGGCATTTCTTGAACAGGTTCGACAGCTCCGCCTTGTTGTGCGCGCCGTATTGGAAGCTGACGAGCGGGGCGGCCCCCATCGAAAAGCCCATCGCAAGCGACAGGAAGATCCACGCGACGTATTGGATGACGCCGTAGGCGGCGACGCCGTCAGCCCCGATGAACGTCATGAGCTGGTAGTTGTACAGCATGGAAACAAGCGACATGGACAGGTTCGACACAAGCTCGGAGGCGCCGTTCGTGCAGGCCTTGCCGAGCGCGCGCAGCTCAACGACGGGCTTGCCCAAACGCAGCGCGCTGGGGTTCTTGCGGGCAAAGTAGACGAGCGGCAGCACGCCGCCCACAACCTGGCTGGCCGCCGTCGCGAGCGCGGCGCCTGCCAACCCCCAGCCGAAGCCGACGATGAAGAGGGCGTCGAGCGCGATGTTGGCGATGCCCGCGCCCACGATGATGGCCAGGCCCACCTTGGGCTTGCCGGCGGCAGGCAAAAAGCTCTGGAACGCCTGCTGCAGCATAAGCGCAGGCAGGGCGGCCGCGCAGATGTCGCCGTAGAGCACCGCGAGGTCGAGCAGGCTGCCGCTCGCCTTGAGCAGCTGGCCTATCGGGCGCATAAACGCGATGCCGAGCACGGCGCACGCGACGCCCACGGCAAGGATGGTGTAGACGAACAGCGAGAACAGCCCGTTGGCACGCTCGCCCTTGCCCTCGCCGAGCGTCTTGGCCACCAGGGCCGTGCCGCCCGTACCGAACATCATGCCCACTGCGCCGATCATCATGATGAACGGGTAGATGAGGTTGAGGGCAGAGAAGGCCTCCTTGCTCACAAAGTTGGACACAAACAGGCCGTCGACCACGCCGTAGATGCTGGTAAAGACCATCATGATGGCCGTGGGGCCTGTGAAGCGCAACAGCTTCCCCAGCGTGAAGTGCTCCGAGATTTCGATAGGCATCGCGTTTACTCCTTCGCGCTTGCCGGGCAAGCGGAGGTTGGGGGCTCAAGGGGAAGGGTGCCAGCCGACGCGTCGGCTGGCGCGCCGGAGGGGGCGGGGGCTCCGTCTGGGATATCGGCTTCACCAGGGGCACCGCTTGCGCTAGGCGTGCCGGCCTTGTCAGGGGTGGCGGCAGACGACGGCTCCCCCAGCTTGACGGCCTCCAGCTGGCGCTTCAACCTGGCGAGATAGCGCGCGCCCAGGCGCACGATAGCCTCGCGGTCTTCCCGGGGACTCTCCGCGAACGCGCGCTCGTCGGCCTCGAGCACCGGCACGACGTTCGCATCGACGAAGCGGCGGCCTTCCTCGGTGAAATAGACGCGCATACCGCGCCCGACCTCGGCGTGCTCCAATCGCAGCAGGCCGTTGGCGACGAGCTTGTGCACCGACGAGTTCACCGTCTGCTTGCCGATGTAGGTGTATTTGCAGATGTCGCGCTGCAGGCAGCCCTCGCCTTGCTCGCACAGCGCCCACAGCACGTCAAACGCGCTTTGCGACACGCCGATTTGCAGGGCGATGTCGTCGTAGATGTTCTGGTACTCCTTGAGGACCTGGTTGAACTCCTCGTAAGACTGCCGAGCCTCTTCCGGCATCTCGTACATACTTCCTCCATACGTCCGGTTTCAGACTTATGGTAGTCCACTTTCGGACGATGACCTGTCAGCACCGACCCTCCCGCACGGAAGCTCCACGGGTATGATTTCGGACATCAGAAGAAGTGCGCAACTGTAATACCTCTTCAGAATACCTTTTCAGATGCATCCGGCACAAAGCCGTATCTATCCACAAGCCGTTCCACGCGTACCTCGCGAGATGACATGGCCGAGTACCGAGCATCGAGCTCCACCGACGGGAACGAGTCAACGTAGGCGACCGCCTCCTTGAGGCGCCGCTTCCTGTCCATCGGGAGCTCGGTCTCACGTGATTCTTCTTTGAATGAGGCGGTATCCATATGAAACCCCCTACCAGCTGGTTGGAAAACATCTTTGAAAATATAGAACAAGAACACGGATCGTCGCGTGACAATACGCCGCTAGCCAGCATGCTAAACTACCGCCCTGGTATAAGGCAACGAAAGGGCTTTCGGTTGAACAGCCGCTTGGGTACGTCGCAGGCGAATACTGAAGAGTGCGGGGCTTCTAGGCAGGCCGCCTCGCGCAGGTCGTTTGTTGCGCAGGCGGCAGGGCTGGCTGCAGTCGGCGCGACGGCGCTAACGGGCTTGGCGCTCCCGCGTCTCGCGCACGGCGAGGAGACAGGCGCGCCCGACGTGGGCGACACCGGGCAGAACCCGCAACCAGCGACGAGCCCTTCCGAGGCAACGGAGGCCGCGCCCGCGCCGCAGGCCCCCGCCAGCCTTCCCGGCTGGGTGGACGAGCAGGTCGCCCAAACGTTGCTCTCCCAGGCAGACGACCCGCAGGTCGCCTCCATCCTCGCAGACGCGCAGGCCTTGGGCGAAATGGACGAGCACCTGGCAAGCAAGCTGCTCAAACTCGCGGCGAACGACCCTGCCGCGCGGGCGTTCGTGGCCGGCTTCCGCACCTCCTATCCTGGCACGAGGGCGGGCAGCCTCACCGAAGACGACCTGGCGGGCGCTGGCGAGATTCCCCTTTTCATGCAATGGGACACACGCTGGGGCTACATGGAGTACATCGGCGGCCCCATGGGCACGAAAGGCTGCTGCCCCACCTGCCTGTCGATGCTGTACGCGGGATTTTCGGGCAGGTGCGACATGAGCCCCTACATCGTGTCGCGGCTCGCCACCGAGTCGGGCCTATGTGACTCCGAAGGCGGCACATACGGCGAGTTTGTGGGCCACTTCGCCCAGCTCGTCGGCCTCGACTACGCCGAGGTGCTCGACTTCGACACGGCGTGCGCCTACCTCAACGACGGTTGGGCGCTCGTGTGCAACCTGGGTGAAGGGGAGTTCACCGATGTGGGCCATTACGTCCTCGTCACCGGCTGGGTCGACGATGAGGGCAGCGTGCGTGTGAACGACCCGTACAACTCGACGGTCGATGCGCAGGTCTGGCCCCTCGCAACCATCTATTTCGAGTGCAACTCAGCCTATGCCGTGCGCGCGGGCAACGTCGTGCCCATCCGCGCAGCGTAGCCTCTCAAGGGCAGAAAGGTCTCACCGTGCTTGTCAACTGCCTGTTCGTGGGCCTGGGCGGGTTCGTCGGCTCCGTCCTGCGCTATCTTGTGGGCTTCATCCCTGTAGGCATCACCGTCGGCGCGTCGACGGCGTTCCCCATCAAGACGCTCGTCATCAACGTCGTGGGGTCGTTCGTCATCGGCATCGTGTGCGCGCTGGCATCCAGGCTCGGCGTCGGCATGAACCCGCAGCTGTTGCTCTTCCTCAAGGTGGGCCTATGCGGCGGCTTCACCACGTTCTCCACGTTCGCCCTGGAGTCAAACGGCCTCATCCAAGCGGGGCAGGCGCCTCTCGCCCTGCTCTATGCCGCGCTGAGCGTGGCCTTGAGCATCGCTGCCGTCTTCGCCGCACAGGCGCTGGTGAAGTAGGGGGAGCGGGGTCGCCCCCTACCCCAGGCGCTCCTGCCAGGCCGCTTCCCGGAAGCCCACAAGCACGAAATCGTCGCCCATCACAAGCGGGCGCTTCACGAGCATGCCGTTGGTCGCAAGCAGCTCGAACGCCGCCTCGTCGCTCATCCCGGCATCAAGCTGGGCCTTCACGCCCATCTCGCGGTAAAGCACGCCGCTTGTGTTGAAGAGCTTGCGCACGGGGATACCGCCGAGCGAAGCCCACTGGGCAAGCTCGGCAGCCGTGGGGTTGTCCGCCACGATGTCGCGGTCGATGTAGTCCACCCCATGCTCGTCGAGCCACTTCTTGGCCTTCTTGCAGGTAGAGCACTTGGGATACTCAAGAAAAAGGACGGTCATGGGGACCTCCGATCACGGGACGGGATTCCGACGCGCCTCATGATACGCCAGGCTCTGCCCGATCAGAAGTGAACAAGGAACAATAGTCGGCACCCTTCCCCACGTCTCAAGGTAAACTTGCGCACAAGACAGGACGTTGAGCAACGCACGGAAAAGGTCAAACATGGCTCGCACTATCAGTTTGGGAGCGCAGAGCTTCGCGGACTTGCGCGAGGCAGGCTACTTCTACATCGACAAGACCGACTTCATCCAACGCTGGTGGGAGTCGGGAGACGTTGTGACCCTTATTTGTCGCCCGCGCCGTTTTGGCAAGACTCTCAACCTGCGCACGGTCGAGAGTTTCCTCTCACCTGATTATGCCGATAAAGGCGAGCGGCTCTTCAACGGGCTGGAGATATGGGGCAGTACGTCTATGCGCGGCATCCAGGGACACGTCCCCGTTGTCTTCGCCTCGTTCGCCGATTGCAAGGGAAGCTCGTTTGATGAGGCTCGGGCGAAGATGTTTCAGGAGGTCACCGCCCTTTTCGACCGCAACCGCTATCTCCTGGATGACAGCCTCACGCCCTCTGAGCGGCAGCGCTTCGAGGCCGTCGGCCCCACCATGGACGAGGCCGACTTCTCCGGGTCGTTGAAGCTTCTCTGCACATTGCTCGAGGCCCATTACGATGTGAAACCGGTTGTGCTTCTTGACGAATATGACACGCCTATGCAGGAGGCCTGGACCGAAGGCTGGTGAAACGACTCCGCGCTACGAAGACTGCTTCGGTTTTACCGAAAAGGAGG
>CAKUKJ010000081.1 GCA_934662525.1 uncultured Coriobacteriales bacterium
CTTTCATCTCATTGGCTTGTCCCTACTTTAGAGCTGTGCCAGGTCCTTGCCGAGCAGGTACGACAGGGTGCCACACACCGCGCCCAGGTTCTGGCCGGGCATCACGAAGTTGTAGGTGTTGGCGTAGAAGTCGCCGGTCATGATGCCGGTGTTGTACAGGCCCTCGATGGGCTCGTCGTTCTCGTCGCACACCTGCATCTTCTCGTTGGTGCGAAGGCCGCCGCACACGGTGAGGAACGTGGCGCCCACGGACTTCGTGGCATAGAACGGGCCCGTCTCGATGGGGAAGAGGTACTCGGGGTTCACGTGGAACTCCTCGTCGAGGCCGTTCTTGGCATACTCGTTGTAGCGCTTGATGGACTCGAGGGCGCGATCCCCGTCGATGCCGTCGGCGGCCATCTGCTCCACGAGCTCCTCGATGGTGTCGGCCTTGTAGTAGGTCGTGGAGGAGCCGATGCCCTCGACGACGCCGGACTCGGCGTTCTTGTCCCAGCCGGCGATGAGTTCCTCGGGAGTGGAGGGCTGGATGCCGTTCTCAAGGTCGATGCAGCAGCCGAAGGCCTCCCAGGTGTCCTGCGTGTAGGCGTAGTTGGTGTCCCATACCGCGAAGGCGGTCTGCTGGGGAAGCTGCAGCTTGGAGATGGCGCCGTAGGCGAAGTTCGTGATCTCGTTCTGATAGCGCTCGCCGTGGATGTCGAGGTTGATGCCCCAGAAGTTGGAGATGACGCCGTGGGCGGGGCCGGTCGCGCCGCCGTTGATCATAGGGGCGACGGGGAAGGTCTTCTGCCAAGCGGCGCCGATCCACAGGCCCATCTTCTGGCCGTCGCCGGGCATGAGGCCGTCGTAGGCAAGCTCGGTGTCGTAGTCGATGTTGTCCCAGCTGATGGCGTCCTTGAACCACTTGTAGGCCATGGGGCTGTAGCGTGCCATGAGGTCGCGGTCCTTGGAGAAGTCGCCCGTGGCGAGCACGATGGCCTTGTTGGCGACGTACTTCACGTAGTTGCCGTCGGCGTCCTGTGCCACGACGGCGCTCACGCGGCCGGTGTTGTCGTCGTCACGGATGAGGTAGAGGGCGCGGGTGTTGTAGTCAATCTCGCCGCCGAGGTCCTCGGTGAAGATCTGCGCGTAGGTCTGGGCCTCGATGGGGGCGCCCCACAGGGCTCCGAAAGGCTGCTCGTCGGTATAGAAGTTATGCGACGCGGGCGGCACGTCGATGACCTCGTCGGGGTCGGGGTAGCCCGGCTCCAGGCAGCAATGCAGGCCCTTGCCCTCCATGAGGCCGATGGTCCAGTTGATGGACTCGGCGGAGTTGTTGATCCAGCGGGCCCACTTCTTCTTGTCCATCAGGTAGGTGCCCGAGGTCTGCTCGGTCTTCACGATCTTGCGGGCAAGCTCGGGATTGTAGTCGATGCCCTTCTCCACCTGGTACTTGGAGCCGATGGCATGGTTGGAGCCGCCGCGGCTCATGGCCTTGGAGGAGGCAGAGAACAGGATGACGTCGGCGCCCTCCTCTGCGGCGGAGACGGCGGTGCACACGCCGGCCATGCCGGCACCGATGACGACGATGTCGTGCGTGTAGGTCTCGGCGATCTGGTCCTCAGGGATGGGGTCGGGAGCGATCTCGAAGCTCCACTTGGCGCCCTCGAGCTTGTCGGCGGTCATGGCTTCCTGCTCGTCGGCGACGGCGACCCCGGCCAAGGCGCCCATGGCGGCGACGCCGGCAGCGGCAGCCCCCGCACCCTCGACGAACTGACGACGGTTGATCTGCATGCGAATCCCCTTTCGATGTGGTTCCCCTTCGTCCGGCAGTGCGCGGACGCATTTCAGTGTAGGAACCTCGTCCGTCGCCCGCAAGAACCCCGCCGTCAGAAGATTCTTGCGCATCGTCAACTAGCGGTTGCGCCCCACGAAAAGACACCTCCGTGCAAGGCCGCCGTCAGCGCTCCACCCGCGGCTCCCCCACCTCGAAGGTGCGCCCGCACATGGCCTCGCTCACCTGCACGGCATGGGTGACCATGAGAAGAGCCAAACCCGTCTCGTCGCGCAGCCGGGCAAGGGTTCGCAAGACGCCCTCCTGCGTGGTCGCATCGAGAGCGGAGGTGCACTCGTCGCATATGAGAACAAGGGGCTCGTGGGCCAACGCTCGTGCGATTGCCACGCGCTGGGCTTGCCCGCCAGAAAGCTCCCGCGGCATGCTGCGCGTGATGCTGCCGTCCAAGTCGACAGACCTCAGGAGCCCTTCGACACGGGTCATACGCTTGTCGCGGCCCCAGTCTGGGTGGCGTCGTCGAACGGCACGGTCGAGCTGCCAGCCGACGCTCAGTGCGGGGTTCAGGCTCGTGGCCGGGTCTTGAGGCACCGTCTGGAGCGAAAGAAGCTGGTCTGACGTGCGACGCGCGAATGAAGGGTCGACCACCGCAAGCAGAGAATCGGTCGAGACGTCGCCTCGCCCTGACCGCGCAGCAATCGACACCGTGCCGGCCACAGGAGCCCGCAGGCCCGTCAAGGCCGCGACGACCGTCGACTTGCCGGCGCCCGAGACACCGCACAACCCGATGCACTCGCCCGACCTCAAAACGAAGGAGAGGCCCCGCACGGCCGACCTGCCGTCCGGCGTGTCGACGCACAGGCCCTCCACGGCCATGACGGGCGACGCACCGCAGGCCGGCGCCTCCTCCCCCGCTCGTCCCCTCGCGGCGAGGCCCTCAAGCCTGTCGCAGGCAACGAGCCGACGAACGGGCTCGGTTCTCGGTGAATCCAGGATTTCGGGCCCGCCCCGCTCGACGATACGTCCGGCCTGCATGACGGCGACGCCCGCACCGAACATGCGCGCGACTGCCAGGTCGTGCGTGATCGCCAGCACCGCGCAGCCACTCCGGGCGCATAGGTCCGCAACAGTCTGCACGATTTCCCGCACGGCTGCAGGATCGACACCCGCAGTCGGCTCGTCAAGCACAAGCAGGCGCGGCTTGGCCGCCACGGCCCTCACCAGAGCGACGCGGCGACGCTGTCCACCGGACAGCGCACCAGGCCTTCTGTCAAGCAGCCGGCCGCAACCCGGCCCCAGCCCGACACGGCCCAAGAGTTCCTCAGCCTGTTCGCGGCTCGCACAACCCACCTCGCGCAGAAGCTTCCACACCGTCATGTCGGCCGTGAGGGACAGCGCCGGGTCCTGCGAGAGATACGAGAGGCTGCGGCGCCTGAACTCCCGCAGCTCCCGCTCGCGCAGGCCCAAGACATCGCAGCCGCACACGCGCAGCATGCCCTCCTGCAAACTTAAGCCATGGCGCAGCCTTCCGAAAAGGGACAGGGCGAGCGTCGTCTTCCCCGCCCCCGACTCCCCCACGACGACAAGCGTCTCGCCGGCAGCAAGCTCAAGGCAGACATGGTCCACCACGGTGCGCCCCGCAGAGTCGCAGATGGTAAGGTCGCGCGCCTGAACGGCATGAGGCAGGGAGCGGCTCCCCTCCATCACAGCTTACCCCTCCTTCCCAGACGGTCGAGCAGCAGGTTCCCAGGCACGGTCACACACGCCAAGGCAATCGCAGGCGCCAGGCTTGCCCAGGGGTTGAGCGCAAGCCCGGCAAGGCCCGACTGAATCATCGTCCCCCAGTCCGCCCCGCTTCCGAGGGCGTCGAAGCCCAAAAACGATGCGCTTGCCACCAGATAGACCGCACTGATGAAGCGCTGTCCGGTGTCGGCGAGCAACGGCACGGCGATGACGGGAAGCACCTCGCGCACCATGACGACGACACCGGGGTCGCCCGCAAGACGCGCTTGGACAACATAGTCGCTCGCAAGCACCGGCCTTACGAGCGAGCGCACGTACCGGGCGAGATAGGGTGCCGTGACCGCGCACATCACCGCGACCATCGTCGCCACGCCCGATCCGAGGCCATAGACGAGGACCATCATCACAAGCATCGTCGGCAGCACGACAAGCAGGTCGACGACAGCCGCGACCCCCCGCGAGACACGCCCGGGGACCGCCGTCGCAAAGCCCAACGCCAGGCCAACAAGCGTCGAGGTTACCGTGGCAATCAACGCCACCCAAATGAGCTGCGCCCCTCCCCCGAGCGTGCGTGCCAACACGTCACGGCCCAAGCCATCGGTTCCGAGAGGATGGGCGGCACAAGGGGCCTCGTAGCCCACACCATGGGAAGTCGTGCCGTCCAGAGGCGCAAGACCACCCAACAGCGCCAGCCCGAGAAACACGCAAAAAACAACGGGCAGGACAGCTCCGGCATGCCTCCCGGAACCCATCGCAAAATCGGGGCCTCCCCCCAGGTCATGCCTGATGCCCATCGTCCACCCCCCTTTCAGCCAGCAGGTCGGCCACCCAATAGGCGCACAGCGAGGTGGTGACCATGACCAGCGCGCATGCCATGAGGACGTTCGGCTCGCGCGCCTGCACCGCACCGACCATCATCGACCCGATGCCGGGAAAGTTAAAAACGCGCTCAACGACGACGGTGCCGCCCACAAGATACGGGACGACCCCGGCCAAGACCTGTCCGATGGGGGCCGCGCACTGGGGAAGCACGTGGCGCATCACGACATGCGCCTCCGGAAGCCCGGCAAGGCGAGCCGCCTCAACCGCATGCGACTGGTTGCGGCTTTCTACAACGGCCCTGACGGGTCTCACGACACAGCTCGACCCCACCACGACGATGCAAGCGATGGGAAGCACGAAAATCTGCGGTGCGTCGAATGCGCTCGCGCCCACGGGGATGAGGGAGACTGCCGGCAACAGATGCAGCGTCGTGGCAAAGAAGAACATCAAGGCAACGCCCACGATGAACTCCGGCACGGAGCGCAGCGCAAGAGCCGCACACGAGACGGCCCTGTCCACGGCCGTGCCCCCATGCAGGCCGGCGGCCAAGCCCGTGCCCACACCAAGCAGCGCCACCCCCGCAAGCGACAGGGCAAACATCACAGCCGTGCGCGAAAGCGGACCGGCCATCGCGTCTGCAACCGCGCGACCGCTTGCAAGCACAGTCCCAAAATCACCGCGCAGGGCATCAGAAAGCCAGGCAATGAAACGGTCGAGCACCGGGGCATCCAAACCGTAGGCATGCGCAAGCTGCCGAATCTGTTCGGCCGTCGCCGTCAGGCCAAGCTGCTGGGTCGCGGCGTCGCCAGGCAGGAGGTCGAGCGCCAAAAAGACAAGCAGGCATGCGCAGACGAGCGTCAACGCAAAAAGGGCCAGGCCCCGTAGGGCCCGGCCTCCCAGAATCAGCAGGCGCCGTGCGCTAAGCACGCTCCGCCTTTGCGAACAGCGGGATGGACTGCGTCATGACGACGCCCGTCAGACCCGAGACATGGGCGGCGAGGTCGTAGGCGAAACCCCACACCACGTCGCCGCCGTCCTCCCACAGGGCCTGCTGGGCCTGGTCGAACAGGTCCTGGCGCGCCTCCTCGTCAACCGTGACGGCCGCCTGCTCGATGAGCTCGTTGTACGCCTCGTCCTGCCAGGCGCTGAAGTTGTAGGGAGACGCTGCAGCGGTATAAAGCGGGGCATGCGTGGCGAACGGGCGGTTGATGAAATAGCTCGCGAACAGCTGCGTCTGGGCTATCATGCCGGCGTTGCTGGTATAGATGGTGGACGGGTCGACCTCGGTGACGTTGAGCGCGATGCCATACGGCTCAAGCTGCTGGGAAAGCAGCGTCACGCTGTCTTTGATGCCAGCAACAACCTCGGCGCTCAGCACCTCGATGCTCGTGACGCCCTTGTCAGCGAAAACCTGGGCGGCGGCTTGCGGGTCATACGTCTGGGGCTCGAGCGCATCGTTGTAGCCCGGCAGCCCCTTGCCCACCACGTCGTCGCCCTGCTCGCCCTCACCGCGGAAGATAGTATTTACGAGGCTCTCGCGGTCAACGATCTGCTTGAAGGCCCGGCGCAGCTCGACGTCGTCGAAGGGCGGCTGGGAGCAGTTCAGGATGAACTCATATGCAGACGAGTTCGTTGCCCCGCCCGTCAGAACCTGAATGCTGTCGTTGCCCTCGACGGTCGCCGCATCGGTGGCGCTGATGCCGTCGGCGTAGTCGATCTGCCCGCCCACGAGCGCCTGCACGCGCGTCGCAGAGTCCGCCATGGGGAAGAGCTCAAGCCGCTTGATAGCCGGGGCGCCGTCCCAATAGTCCTCATTTGCCACAAGCACGGCGCCGGCGTCGGGATCGAACGACTCGAGGACATACGGGCCGCTGCCCAGGTCGTGGGCAAAATCCTCGGCCTGGGTACCTGCCGGAAAGATAAAGGAGAATGCCGCCAAGGCCGCCTCGCCCAGAGTCGCTTGGGGAGAGGTGAGCTTGAGCACGACCGTCTGGGCGCCGTCGGACGTCGAGGCGTCGAAGTCGACGTTGGCATAGTCCATCTGCCCCACCATCGAGGTGCCGATATAGGTCAGGCTGTAGAGGACGTCGTCGGCCGTGAGCGGCGTCCCATCGTGGAACGTCACTCCCTCGCGCAGGGAAATGGTCCACTCGGTGGCGTCCTCGTTGGGGGTGAACGCCGTGGCAAGCCGCATTTCGATCTTGCCGTCTGCCAAATAGGCCAGACAGTCCATGGTGTTGAACTTCACCGTGTAAGGCAGGTGCAGGGCATTTGACGCGGCGGGGTCGAGCGAGTCGCTTGACGAGCCCGACAGCCCGATGCGCAGCGTCGGCGTCGCGTCGTCGGCCAGCGCGCGACCGGCGCACGGCGCGCCAAAGGACGGGGTGGCAGCCGCAAGACCGGCGAGCGCGGCAAGGCCGACCGCCTGTCGGCGGGTGAGGGCAGACGATTGAATGGCTTCGTTCTCTAGCATTGCATATACTCCTTGTCTCAAAGGGGCTGATGGAAACCGATGAATGGGCGGTGTGGGCCTTTTACGCACAGCCCTGGAGCCGGGCCATGTGGCCGAACATGCTCCCCGGACGGGCGAGAAGCTCTGAGGGCGGGCCTTGCTCCACGACGCGGCCAGCGTCGAGCACCACGACGTGGTCGGCCTCAAGCACCGTGCGCACACGATGGGCGACGACAATCACCGTCCGACCCGCCAACAGGCGCGCAAGGGCGCGCTGGACCTGAGTCTCGCTCTCTACGTCCAGGCTTGCCGTCGCCTCGTCGAGCAAGACGACAGGGGCGTCTTTGAGCAGCGCCCGCGCGATGGAAATCCTTTGGCGCTGCCCGCCCGACAGGCGCTGGCCGTTCTCGCCGATGCGCGTCTGGTAGCCTTGCGGCAGGCGCGAGACAAACTCGTCACAGCAAGCCGCCCGCGCCGCCGCGAGAACCTCCCCGTCGCTGGCGCCGACGCGGCCGAGCCGGATGTTCTCCATGATGCTCTCGTCAAACAACATGACGTCTTGGAACACTTCGGCATAGCATCCCAGCAACGCCTCGGGGTCCACCGTCGAGACGTCGACCCCGCCGTGGCGCACGGTGCCCGAGCCGGCGTCCCAAAACCGTGCCGCAAGCCGCGCGCAGGTGGACTTGCCCGAACCGCTCGGCCCCACAAGGGCGCACACCTCGCCTTGCCGCGCCACAAAGCTCACATGGGAAAGCGCCGCCTCCCCCTGAGCCTCGTCGCCATAGGAGAACGAAACGTCCTCGAACTCGATGTCATGCCCGCACGGCTTGAACACCGGGTTGCCCGACATAGTCTCCTCACCGCCAATCTGGTTTGTCCGGGCGATGGAAAGGCGCAGGGCCAAAAGCTCGCTTATCGACTCAAGAACGAGCGAAAGGGGGTCATATGCCCGGGTGACGACGAGCAAAAAGACCAGGTAGGTCAAAAACTCGACTTGACCGGAGGCGGTGAGGGCCGCCCCAACGCCGACCGTGCTCGCAATCCCCAGGCGCAGCAGCGACTGGGCGGCCGTGACGCACGTGCCGTTCAGCAGTTCGCTGGACGTCTGCGCGTCCTCGAACGCGTCGATGTCGGCGTCGAGCCGCCCGAGGTAGGCGTCGGTGCGGTCGTTGGTGCGCAGCTCGCTGGCGGCATCGAAAAACTCCTGGATGTCGGCTGAAAGCGCGAGCCTTCGCTCCTCCATCCGACGGGCTCGCCCCCTCTGGGCATGGGCCGTGAGACCCATGATCGCAAAGGCGGCCGGAACCGTCCAAAACGCGGCGACGGCAAGCCTGCAGTCAAAGGCAAACGACGCGACCAGGATCAAGGCAGTCGAGATGCCCGTGCCGAAAAGATGGGGCATGACATGCATGAACATGCGCTCCTGGTCGGCACAGTCCTTCATCATCACGCCCGTGAGG
>CAKUKJ010000082.1 GCA_934662525.1 uncultured Coriobacteriales bacterium
CGAGCCATCGTCGTCCAGCGGGCGGGCGGGCGCTGGACCCCGCAGCACAAGCTTCTCCTGCTCGACGCGCGCCTGTACGCCTCCCGGCAGGCTGCACGAGCCCGCGCGGTGCCGGATGAGCCCCGCGAGGCAATCAAGATGGGCGGCCTCGAAGCGCGCGTCACGGGCGGCCTGCCCTCCCAGCGCGCGCTCAAGCGCAAAACGCATGCAGCGCGGCACAAGGGCCGGCTCGCCTTGGGCAAGCGTCTCGATGTCAAGCACGCAACTGCCCGGCCGCGCCCGCAGCTCCGCCCTCTCAAAGAGCTCGCCGGACAGGCGCGCAAGAAGGTCCTCCTCGGCGGCCATCGCGTCAAGGCTGCGCCCCAGCGTCTTCACGAACGAGGGGTTGCGGGCGGCAAGCACGGGCACCACATGGTGGCGCACATACGAGCGGGTCGCCACGTCCTGGGCGTTGGTCGAGTCCTCCCGCCAGCCGATGCCGTGCGCGCGCAAATCACGCCGCAGCTCTTCGCGGGTGCACCCGATAAGGGGGCGCACGACTATGCCGCGCTGGGGACGCATCCCCACAAGCCCCGTCAGGCCCGAGCCCGCAAGGGCACGCATGAGAAAGGTCTCGGCGCGGTCGTCCGCCGTGTGCGCGACAAAGATGCGCGCGGACCCCACGGGCAGCCCCCTGTCCTGGGAAAGCCGCCCGGCCAGCTCCCATGCTAGGTCGTAGCGCGCCTGGCGGGCGGCCTCCTCCATGTTGGCCCCCTCGCGCACGAGGGCGGCCACATCCACTCTCCGCGCATGAAACGCCACTCCGAGCTCGCTGCACAGACGCCGCACAAACTCCTCGTCGCCATCGGACTCGGCCCCTCGCAGGCAGTGGTTCACATGCAGCACATGGAGGCACTCGCGCGGCAGGCGGCGCGAGCCGTTGCCGTCTTTGAGGTCAACCGGGCCCGTGGCGCAGCGCACGAGCAGGGCCGTGGAATCCGACCCCCCGCTCACCATGAGGACGATGGGAGAGTCCGGCTCAACGGCAAGAGACGTCGCATTGAGGGCATCGAGCACGTGCGTTCCTTTCGCAGAGTAGGTTGCGGAACCTCGTCCGCCGCGTTCTCGGGAGGCTCACGTACGTCCAGTACGCGTCGCCTCCCGACGCCTTGCGGACGAGAACCCGCTTTTTGGTAGGTTGCGGAACCTCGTCCGCCTTTTATGGAAATGGCCTGGCCGTGCGATTGTACCCCCAGAAACGACGATGCCCCGCCGGGCTTTCACCCAACGGGGCATCGTCAAAAGGGAAGGAGGAGATGAGAGAAATACACAAGCCGGGAGGCAGATTCTGAACTACCCGATGGTGACCTTCGTGACGTTGGTGTTCTGGGTCTTCTTAGGCACATTCACAGTCAGCACGCCGTCCTTCAGAACGGCGGTCAGGCCTGCCGTGTCAGCGTCCTTGAGGTAGACGCCGCGCGTCGCATGGAACGCGGAGGTCTCGCGGAGCACGTAGTTGCGCTTCTCGACGTCCTCGGCGTCCTTGTGGTCGATGTCGATGACCAGGCGGCCGGCGTTGAGCTCGACGTCGATCTCCTCGCGGGAGACGCCGGGGACATGGGCCTCGACCACATAGCCGTCGGGGTTCTCCTGGACGTCCATCTTGAAGGCGGCGGGAGCCTCGGGATAACGCTGCTCGAAGTTCGCGAGGTCGTTGATTGCGTCAAACCAATTGCTCAGAGCGTTCACGCGACCATAAGGAAGAATAGCAGCCATGATGAACAACCTCCTTTTGTGCGGGGGTTCGGACCCGCTTGGTTTTATTGCTGGCTGTTGTATTCCACCGCAGCAGACCTATAAACGGTATTGTTTTATCTTCTCAGTTCCTTCACATAAGGAAATCTAAGCGCATCATTGTTAGGTTTTGCAATGGGGAGAAGAGGCGCTATAGTGGTGCCCCACACAGGCGCATACGGCGCCGCGATGCAGCAAGGAAACGCTTTTGGACTACAAGAACCTCGGGCGGGGCCGCGACCGAATCTCCCTCGACGAGCATGATGAGCAGGCATATCGGCAAGCCTACGGACGCGCATCGAGCACCCCGGGCGCATCCGACGCCATGCCGGGCATACGTCCGGCCCACCCCCTGCCCGCCTATCGGACAGAGCGCCTCGACTACGACCGCTACCTGGAGCGCCCGCACGACAAGTTTCGGATCTTCTCCGCTCAGAACCGCAGGCGCAAGATGCGCGCCCTGGCGGGCAGCGCGGCCCTGGCGCTCTTCGTTCTCGCAACCGTCGTGGCCATCGTCGTCATTCTCAACCAGTAAGGCCCCAGGCAAAGCGCCCAGGGCCTGATCGCGCCCTGTTACCGTGAGGCTAGTTCTTCGAGAACATCGGGAACCCGAAGCAGTCGTCCATGTCGCCGGCCTGCCCCGAGGCGAGCGCCGAGAGGGTGACGTCGGCCACCACGGCAGGCGACTGGTTGTTGCGCAGCGCCCCGGCCTGCAGCATCGCGTCGAGGGCCTCGTCCACCTCGGGGCGCGCCTCGAGGTCGTCGCAATCGACGTCATCCAGGTCGCACCACAGGCCCAGCCCCGGCTCCTGCGCGTCATGGGCGCTCGCATGGTCGCGCCAACCGTTCACCACCGGCCAGCCCCGGTCGGCGAAGCAGCGCATGGTCACGATGGGGCCCATGGGCTCCTGGCGACGCTTGTACTCGGCGTTTGCGCAGGCAGAAAGCACCTTGTCCACCACCTCGGGCGCAACGCCCGCCTGCACCGCGTCACCGGCGTCGAGGCCGCGGTCCACATGCATGGCGAGCACCTGGTCGATCTGGGCATAGCTGGCACCGAAGGAGCCCTCGTCGGTCTGTCCCTCGGAAAGCTCGGCCGAGGGGGCCTTGACCAGCACGTTCTCCGGGATGACTGCAAAGGGCCCGCACGTGTTGCGCCAACGGGCGAGCTCGTAGACGCGGCCCTTGTACACGTCTGCCAAGGGGGCATAGGCGCCCACAGTGTCGCCGTAAAGCGTGGAGTAGCCCATGCCCGACTCCGACTTGTTGCCCGTGTTGAGCACGAGCGCGCCCCAGGCGTTCGACAGGCTCATGAGCACGCAGCCCCGAAGCCTCGCCTGGAGGTTTTCCCTGCCCACGCCCGTAAAGGAGGCGCCCAGGGCCTGCGAGACGGCGTTGTCAGCCACCTCGAACATACCGGTGATGGGAACCGTGCGCGTCTCGATGCCGAGGTTTTGAGCCAGCGCGAGGGCGTCATCGACCGACGAGGCGCTCGAGTAGGGGCCGGGCATGAGGACGCCGCGCACATGCTCGCAGCCCAGGGCGTCCACGGCGATTGCGGCCACGACGGTCGAGTCGATGCCGCCCGACAGGCCCACCACGACGTCCGCAAAGCCCGACTTGCGCACGTAGTCGCGCACGGAAAGCACGAGGGCGCGATACAGATAGCCCGCCCACGCCTCGTCGGATATGGACTCGATCTGGTCAACCGACATGCCCGCCAGGGGACCGCCCGCACACCCAGGCTGCTCGTCAAGCCCGTCGTCCACCTCGAAGACCGACACGCCTTCCTCAAAGAGCGCGCACGAGGCGGCGATGCGACCGTCTGGATCGGCCACAAAGCTGCCGCCTGCCAGCACGACGTCGTCGTAGGCGCCCACGCCCTGCACAAAGCCCATCCAGCACGGCGACTCCATGATGAGGGACTGCAGCACGCTCTCCCCCAAGCCGAAGGCCCCCAGGCAGGACGCGTCGTCGCGGCAGAACGGCATGGGCGACATTGCGAGCATCACGTCGCATGGCACGTCCTGGGCGCTCGCAGAAGGCGAGCCCGCCACAAACAGCAGGTCGACGCCGCCCCACGACAGGGTCACCGGCGCGCTCGACACGCCGTCGTACTCCACGGCGGAGGTGTAGGCCTCACGGCGGCGAAGCGGGCACACGTCGCCCTCCTCGCACAGGAAGAACTCCGTGTAGGCGTCTTGGGAGTCAAGCACATAGGCAGGCACGACGCAGGCGATAGGCGTGCGCGCGGCCAGGTCGTAGAGCGCTGCGATGAGGTCGAGCTGGTAGGCGCGATGCTCGACCAAGCCCTGGGGATACGCCCCCGACATGACGGTGGCGGGGAACACGACAAGGCCCGCGCCGAGCCCTTCGGCCTGGCGGGCGCTGTCGAGCATGTGGCCGACCGTCTCGGCAAAGCGGCCGGGGTTTGAGTTCACCTGGGCTATTGCGATCTTCATCTGGCACCTTTCCTTGCAAGCCGGCCCGTCGCGAGCGTGGCGTGGCGGTGGGCGGTGGGCATGTGAGTCGTCATGTACAGGTTAGCGGTATTCGCATTGCAAACCCGTGAACATGAGCTGCGCACGCAACAATCAGACGTACCATGGGCCCACCTTGCCAACAAGTCAAAAGGAGCACCATGAGCATCTCCCTGCGCGTCGCCACCCCCGCCGACGCATCCTCGCTGCTTGCCATCTATGCGCCCTATGTGCGCGACACGTTCATCACCTTCGAGTACGACGTGCCGACCGAAGGGGAGTTTGCCGGACGCGTCGAGCAGACCTTGCAGCGCTATCCCTACATCGCGGCATGCGGGGAGGACGGCGCGATCCTTGGCTATGCCTACCTGGGCGCATTCCATGCGCGCGAGGCCTACGACTGGGCGGCCGAGACGTCCATCTACGTCGATGGGGCGGCGCGGGGCAGGCATGTGGGCCGCCTTCTGCACGACGCCCTCGAGGAGGCCGCGCGCATCTGCGGGCTCACGAACCTCGAGGCGTGCATAGCCTATCCCGACCAGGGCGGCTCGGTGGGCTTCCATAAGCGCATGGGCTATCGCATGGTGGGGCGCTTTGAGAAGTGCGGCTACAAGCTCGGCGCCTGGCGAGACATGGTGTGGATGGAAAAGCATATAGCCCCGCATAGGGAAACGCCTGCACCCGTGGAGGCGTTTCCCCAGGTGCAGGCGCAGGTCGAGCAGATGTTGGCGGAGCTTTCCCGCTAAGGGCGCGTGCATGAGGCGGGCCTGCGGCGCCTTGGCGAGCCTCCCCAGGCCAGGGCCGTCTCAGACGCCTAGGCGCCGGTGGCGCTGGAGGCGCTCGCGGAGGTGCCGACGACGACCATGACGTCGGCCCCCTCGGTGAGAATCCAGTCCTCGCCTGCATCGGTCGCCGTGGCGCCGAGCAAGGTCGCGATCTGCGAGGCCACAGACGCCATGGAATCGTACTCGTAGATGACCTGCGTGTTTGCGAGGGTGAGGTCGGCGCTGCCGGCGTTCCAGGCAGACAGGCCGGCTTCGTTCAGGGTGGCGACCACCGTGTCGATGGCCTCGGTCGTGCAACCGCAGCCGCGCACCGACACCGCAACGCCCGTAAACGCAGGGTTGCGCGTCGTCGAGTCGGTCGAGGTCGCGTCGGTCGTGGCGGAGTCGCCATGCGAGGCGCTGTTGATGTCGTCGGTCACCGAGACGTAGTCGGAGTCCACCGGCGGCTTCTCGCCGGCGTCGACGGCGGCCATGATCTGCTGCCAGCGCTCGTCGTCGTTGTACTCGTACCACGTGCCGTTCACATACTCGGAGGTGGTGGGGTTCATCGTGGAATACACGCCCGTCGAGGTGTCGATGCCGCGCATGGCGAGCGCGAGGTTCACGATCTGGTCGAGCGTGAGGTCGGTCGTGACGTAGTCCACCACGGCGTTGATGACGTTCACCATGTCGACCGGGCTTGAGCTCATGAGCTTCTTCAGGCACGCGTCGATGAAAAGGCGCTGGTTGGCGGCT
Organism: uncultured Coriobacteriales bacterium; assembly: GCA_934662525.1. GTDB lineage: Bacteria > Actinomycetota > Coriobacteriia > Coriobacteriales > UMGS124 > UMGS124. The sequence continues at coordinate 5,774 of CAKUKJ010000082.1, forward strand.
CGGTAACGGTCACCGTCGCCCAGGTTGTCGTAAGCATGGCGCGAGCGGGTAAAGAGCTCGGCCTTCGCGCCGTCGAGCACCTGCAGGCCTGCATCGAGGTGGCCGCCGTTGATGTGGCCCATGTACTCGGTGTCGTTGATCTCATAGGGCACGTCGACCTCCACGCCGCCCAGCGCATCGGTCACGGCCACGAGGGCGTCTATGTTGACCTCGGCGTAGTGGGAGATGGGCACGCCCGCAAAATCAGAGATCTTCTCGATAACGGCGGAGGCGCCGCCCATGGCATAGTAGGAGTTGATCTTGCCGTTGATCTCGGGGCAGTACGTGTCACGGTGGATGGACACGAGCGTGACGATCTTGTTGCCCGGGTCGATGCGCGTGAGGATGATGGTGTCGGAACGGTAGTTGGACTGGTCGGACCCATACTCATCCGTGTCCTCCAGGCGCTCCTCGTTGGAGTCGACGCCCAGAAGCAGCATGTAGAAGGGCGACGTGTCGGTCCAGTTGCTCACAAGCTCCTGGGCTGCGACCTGTTGGTCTTGCAGCACGGCGCGCGTGTTGTCGTCGACGCCGGCGTTGAGGCGGTTGCCGATAGAGCCCACGAACGTCGCGGCCGCAGCCACGCCGCCCACGACCACCACGCCGGCGGCGATACCCGCCCCGATGAGCACCTTGCGCCTGGTCGTGCCCTTTTTGCCCTTGCCGTTCGCATAGCGCATATGGGCGTTCTCACGCGAATAGGCCGAGGCCCCCTGCGCGGGCGCATAAGACGTAGACGGAGCCGCCTGGCGACGAGCGACGGGGCTCTTCGAGACATTCCGGCTGGAAGCGGCGCCCTGGCCGGGGATGTTGCCTTGGTTGGGCCCTATACGGTCGTTGCCATTGTGGGACATTGGGTCTCCTTGGGGATTGGGGCGTTAAGCGTCTTCGTGCACGGGCTCGATGACGCAAGGCAGCTCTGAGCCTTGCGAGACACGCTCGGCGACGCGGGTCATCGCACGCGACAGGCGCGCGCGGGGATGTTGGGTGAGCTGGGAAAGCGGACGGTTGTAGGGGTTGAGCACGGCAAACGACGTGACCCCCATCGACGCCCCCACCTGGGCGAGCGCGGGGTCCATCGAGCCCACCACGGCGATGAGCGGCACGCCGGCGGCCTTGCACCTGCGCGCCACGCCGCTGACGACCTTGCCGTGCAGGCTCTGGGTGTCGAAGCAGCCCTCACCCGTCACCACGTAGTCCACGTCTTTGAGGCGCGCGTCGAAGTCGAGGATGTCGAGCACCGCGTCGATGGCCAGGCGGGGCTGCGCGCCGAAGAAGGCGGCCATGCCGGCGCCCATGCCGCCGCCCGCGCCGCCGCAGGCCACCTCGAGCATGTCGACGCCCACGCAGCGCCGCACGACGTCGGCGAGGTGGGCGAGGTTGCGATCGAGCGTCTGCACCACAGTGGGGAGGGCGCCCTTGTTGGGAGCGTAGGTCGCGCTCGTGCCCATCGTGCCGCACAAAGGGTTCTCCACCGCGCAGAGCACCTGGATGTCGAGCGCCTTGACGCGAGGGTCGAGGTCGGAGACGTCGACGGTCTGCACCGCGTCGAGCGTGGCCCCCACGGGCTCGAACGGCTCGACGTAGCGGTCGAAGAACTTGACGCCGCAGGCATAGGCCGCGCCCACGCCGCCATCGGTCGTGGTGGAGCTGCCCAGGCCCAGGATGACCTTGGAACAGCCGCGCGAGGCCGCGTCGAGCAGCAGCTCGCCCACGCCGTGCGTGGTGGTGCGCCCTGTGCTCACGCCCTCTTGGATGAGCTTGATGCCGCATGCGGCCGACATCTCGATGACCGCCGTGCCGTCTGACAGGATGGCGTAGGGCGCGTCGACCGTCATGCTGACCGGGCCCGTGACCCTGGCATGCACGACCTGGCCCGCGCAATGGGCCAGCAGCGCCTCCATCGTGCCGTCGCCGCCGTCGGACAGGGCCACGCAGCGGGTGCGCGCCCCGGGCATGGTCGCCTTGAGGGCGTCGGACATGACGCGCCCAGCCTCAAGGGAGGTGAGCGTGCCTTTGAACGCATCGGAAGCGATGAGGAACCTCGTCATTGGTTTCACGCCCTCGTCGGGAACGGACAGACAGATGTACAGACATATTATGATATGTTCGCACAAGCCCCGTCCATCGGCTCAGAGACAAAGCAACAGCCAATCTCCCGAGGACTGAAGGCGGGCTTGAGGCAAAGTGGGCTACAATGGAGGATTGTCAGCGTCCGCCTCGCGCGGGCGACCCATGGAAAGGCGGTGCATCACGGACTCCCTGCACATCGCGGCCGGCCCGGGCCACACAGGCGGGCGGGCCAAAGACGCCCCCATCGGCATCTTCGACTCGGGCATGGGCGGGCTCACCGTCGCCCGCGCCATCAAGACCCTGCTGCCCAACGAGTCCATCCTCTACGTGGGCGACACGAAGC
>CAKUKJ010000083.1 GCA_934662525.1 uncultured Coriobacteriales bacterium
CCACATGCTCGTCGGTGAAGGGGGAGGGGAGGATCTCGGGCAGCTCGGCCATCCGTAGGCGCTCGGCCATGACATGCGTGGTGCGTTTGCGGGCAAGCACCTCGTCCGCCTTTGCCTGGATGTCGGCCGTGAGCTCGTCTGCCATCTTGAGGCCGGCCTCGTCGAGCGCGGGCCGCGCGCGGTCGATGTCGGCGATGAGGCGCTCCGCGTTGTTCTTGGAGTAGACGGTGTAGAGCTCGGTGTCTCCCATGACGGCGCGCGCGTCGACGGCGGAGTCTACAAGGAGGGGAAGAAGCGCCAGGTATGAGGCCGGGTCAGCTTGCTGTGTGGCGCAACGGCGCAAGTCGATGACGAGCTTGCCCGCCTCGGTGCCTCCGCTTTGGGCTGCGAGCGCCTCACCGGCCTGAGCAGCTGCCTGGGCCACCCTGCTTGGCTGCGCCAGGTCATCGACGCGCAGGACGACAGCACCGTCGCGTACCTCGCAGGAGAACTCGGGCTCGGGCTTCAACACCGGATAGTGCCGCAAATCGAGGCGCATGACGTGGCCGTCGCCGGGGAAGACGTCGATGTCGTCGAACATGCGCATGGCCAGGTTCCAGTCTTCCCGGTCGGTGCCGCGGCCCCAGAAGACGTCGGCGCCCATGTCTTTGAGCAGGAAGTCAATGCGGTTCATACCCACGGCCGCGATGCGCATACCAGGGGCTAGGCGCGTCTCCTGGCGCGCTTCGGTCACATAGAGGAAGTTCTCGTGGCGCTTGACGCGAAAGCCCAGGTCGTACTCCTGATAGCTGCCGTCATGGCAGGTGACCTTGCATGTCTTGGCGCCCGCCGTGGAGAGGTACTGGCGTGCAGCGAGCAGGAACTGGTCCGCATCGGCTCGTGCGTCGCGCGATGCCTTAGCGAGCGAGTTGCCGCATGCCTCCGCGTTGCCGATGGAGCGCCTGCCGGGGGCCGCGTCCATATGCAGCGTCTCGCAGATTGCGTTGTAGCCAGACAGATAAAGAAATCCCCGCATCGGCCTATCCTCTCGCGTGATGAAAAAGGGCACCCCGAAGACTCTGGGGTGCCCTGAATGATACCGCTGTCTCGCTGGGGGCGAGACGTCGTGCCGTTGGGTTACAGCCCCAGGTAGGCAGCCGCGCTCTTGCCGGCGACGCGGCCGTTGGTGAGGGCCATGCCGATGGAGTTGCCGGCAGCGGGCGTGGAGTAGCCGGTGCCGTAGCGGCCGCCCAGGTCGGCGCCCGCGCAGTACAGGCCGGGGATGGGGTTGCCGTCGATGTCCTCGACGTTGAGGTTCTTGTCGGCCATGACGCCCGACATGGTGACCATTGCGGGGCTGGAGCCGCTGCGGCCGCAGGAGCCGGAGAAGCCGTAGTACAGCGGCCCCTCGATCGGGATCATGGCCTCTGCGTTCTTGCCGAACTCCGGGTCGCAGGTGTAGGTGCCGTCCTGGCAGGCGTAGCACAGGTCGTTGTAGTGGTTGACGGCGGCCACGAAGCCGTCGACGTCCTCGATGCCCAGGCCCTTGGCCAGGTTCTCAAGGCTGTCGGCCTTGTAGATGCCGCCGCCCATGCGCTCGGCGGTCGTCATGCCGGTGACGTTGATCTGGCTGTTGACATCGCCGGTCTCGATGTCGTACATCATGTCCATGATGTACTCGGGGCGGCCGAAGTTGGGGCCGGTGTGCTCGAGGCCGCAGCTGGCGATGTGCTTGAGGTAGTCGCCGCCGATGATGCCGTAGCATGCGCCCGTCTTGCGGCTGCATGCGTCGCCGGCCGCGGTGATGTTGCCCTCGTTGCAGAAGCGCTGCATGTTCTCGTCGAGCCACAGGTGGCAGTTGGCGCCCCAGGTGCCGGAGGGGCCGCCGCCCAGGGACATATGGCCGCGCGGGGAGGGATCGACGAAGCCGCCGGCCCAGCACAGCATCTTGACGCCCGAGCCATCGCCGGCGCAGGCCATGCCGCCGCCGTTGAAGTCCTCCTTGAGGCCGCCGGTGCGCTCGTACTTCTCCTGAAGCTCGTTGAGCAGGGCCCAGCACATGTCGGCGTTCTGGATGTAGCCGCCGGCGCAGGAGACCACGGCCTTGCAGTTGAACTTGACGTAGCGGTCGGCGTCGGCATCGTAGACGATGACACCGGTCACGGTGCCGTCATCAGCCTGCACGACCTTGTAGCCCTTGTAGCCCAGGAAGACCTGAGCGCCCAGGCTGTAGGCCTTGGCCAGGCACGCCATCTGCACGTTGCCGATGATGGAGGACGCGGCGACGCCGCCGTGGCCCTCGCGGCCGTGGAAGTGGCCCATCATCTGGATGGTGGTGGCCCAGGTCTTGGTGCCGGGCGCCTTGGGGTAGTTGACGTGGTCGAGGCACTGGTTGTTGTTGTCGTAGAAGGACGCGCAGGCGTCGTAGAGGGCCTGGTAGCCCGCCTGGTAGCCCTCCTCGGTGGTCTCGCAGTTGGGGTCGACGGCAAGCGAGGCCCAGTCGATGTCGGCCGTGAGCTCCTTGACCTTGTCGGCGTCGAACATGGCCTGGATGATGATCTTGCCGTTGCGGGTGACGTCGTAGGTGTAGAACGACTCGTCGATGTCCTGCTCGTAGGCGCCGCCGGCGGTGTATTCGTTGTTCGTGAGCGCCAGGTCGGTGACGAGCTGGTTGTACAGCTCGTGGCGGTCGGAGTCCTCGACGGCCTCCTTCATGCACTCAAGCATGTTGTCGAGCGTCTCGCCGGAGTTGTTCACATAGGAGGCGACGACTTCCTGGCTCACACGGCCGCCCGAGCGGGTCGTGAACTCGTTGATGACCTCGCCGAGGTTGTACTCGGCGAAACCGGCGTTCTTCACGAAGTCGGCGTTCCAGGCGGCGGCGTCCTCGCCGATGTACATGAGGTAGGTGCTCTTCTCGCACATGGCGACCTTCGCGCCGGCCTCGGCCAGGGCGAGCGTGGCCTGCGTGCCGGCGTGGCCGCCGCCGATGACCACGACGTCGTAATCGTCGATCTCCTCGGCAATCTCTACGTCGTCGGGGGTGCCCAGCCAGTCGCCGGCGCCGGCGTAGCCGAACGTGCGGCCTTCCGCAGCCGCAGCCTCGCGTGCCGCGGGGACGTCCTTGGGTGCAGCCTGGGGACCAGGGCCGCCGCCCTCTCCGCCCTGGCCGCCCTCGCCCTCAGGCGCGCCTTCGCCGCCCTCGGCCGGGGCGCCTTCGCCCTCGGCGGGCGCCGGGGCCTCCTCGGCCAACGCCGTGGATGCGGCCAGGGCCAGCGCCATGGCGCTGCCGGCGGCCACAAAGTTGCGGCGGGTCATGTCGGTCTTACTCATGAAGAGCTCCAATCCCGTTGCGTTCCAACAGATGTTCATCCACCCGGGGCGTGCCGTCTATGTGAGACGCGCGCCCACGTGTGGACTAGGTCGAACTCTACTTTTCTTTGACTGCCAAAAAGGGTTATCCTTAGCATATCAGTTGAACCCGGCCAAACCTCGGGTATTATGGCGGCGGTTTTAGCAGCCAAAACAACCCTTGGCCAGAAAGGTGCGAAGCTATGACCATCGAAGGGACCGTCGCGCTGACCCCGGCGCACGAGGATTACATCGAAGCCATCGTCGAGCTTGAGGAGTCGCAAAGCCACCCCGAGATTCGCTCGGTGGACATCGCGAACTTGCTGAGCGTTTCCAAGGCCAGCGTCAACAAGGCGGTGCAGACCCTGCGCGACGCCGGTTACATCGAGCAGGAGCGTTACGGCCGCATCACCTTGACCGACGAGGGCCGTGCCTACGGCAAGGAGATTTGGGCCCGCCACAACATGCTGCGCCGTTTCCTCATCGACGACCTGGGCCTGGACGAGGACAGGGCAAGCGAGGAGGCCTGCGAGATGGAGCACACCGTCTCGAGCGACACCATCATGCGTTGGAGTGCCTGGCTCGATCGCGTGCACGCCGCCATGGGCACCGAGGAGAAGGCCGAGTAGCCTGCGCCGCAAGAGCGCCGATGCGCCCGCTCCCTTGACCGCGCCGGCATGGGTCGGCCGCGGCAAAGGGGGCGGGCTTTTTGGTTTGTTTTCAGCATTGTGTAGGCACGTTACGACCACAAACGAGAGTTCAGTTTGCGCATAATACATGGCAGGCACTTGAAGCCCCCCTTACTTCAAGAACGCGCGACGGGATCCCCTTACCCGTCAAGACGCGCCACAACTCGAACAGGCTGCGTCGCATCCCTCCTTGCTGAGGCCCGGTCCCCCACCGGGCCTCGCGCTGTTTAAGGGACTTGCTAAAACAGGTTATATCCGATCGCCGAGGCCCATCTACTGCGTTCCACAGGACCTCATGTACGTCCAGTACACATCGGCCCTGTGCGCCTTGTAGATGGGCCTCGGTCTGGCTGGAATGGTTTTTGCTTCCTGCGCCGCGTTCCGCGAGAGCTCATGCGCGGTGCGCACCCTTTGGGTGTAGTCCAGAACACATCGAACCTGTGCGCCTTGCGTATGGGCCTCGGTCTGGCTGGGGTGGTTTGGGGCTGAGTGCCGTTTGCCGGCTGTTGAATGCCGTTCGGGGGCAATCGCTGAATAAAGAAACGTCGTGGAAACCGGCCTGCTTTTGGGTGCCTACAATTCGCCCATAAGCGTGCCTGCCGCAGGAGAGGCTCGGCGCGCCGACGTATCCGTCTTCGGCAGGAGGCTCCCATGACCGGAATAGCGCTCGTCATCGCGTTCATCATGGCCATCGTGGTCATGATTGTGATGATTTCCAAGCTCAAGATTCACCCGTTTATCTCCATCATGCTTGTGTCGCTCGTCTTTGGTCTCGTGGCCGGCATCCCGCTGGTCAACCAGACGCTTGAGGATGGCACGACGGTCTCCGGCATCGCTTCCGTCATCGGCGCCGGCTTCTCGAGCACCTTCACCAGCATCGGCATCGTCATCATCCTGGGCGCCCTCGTCGGTTCCATCCTTGAGGCCACGGGTGGCGCGTTCAAGCTGGCAGACATGGTGGTCGGCCTCGTGGGCAAGAAGCACCCCGAGATTGCCATGGAGCTCATGGGTTGGATCGTCTCCATCCCCGTGTTCTGCGACTCGGGTTTCGTCATCCTGAACCCCATCCGCAAGGCCATCGTGCAAAAGACCGCCGCGAGCTCGGTCATGCTGACCGTGTGCCTGTCGTGCGGCCTGTACGTGTCCCACGTCTTCATTCCGCCGACGCCTGGCCCCATCGCAGCCGCCGGCTCGCTCGGGCTTGAGAACGACCTGCTGCTCGTCATGGGCCTGGGCGTTGTCTGCTCCATCCTGCCACTTATCGCGGGCGTCGTCTTCGCCCGTTTCATCGGCAAGCGCGTGACGGCCGCCGACGAGGCCGACAACAGCGGCACCGTCGCCACCTATGAGGAGATCAAGGCCCAATACGGCAAGCTCCCCGGCGGGCTCAACACGCTTGCCCCCATCGTGGTGCCCATCGTCCTCATGGCCCTGGGCTCCATCTCCTCCATGGCCAAGTGGACCGGCTTCGGCGCCGATTTGTGCAGCTTCTTCGGCACGCCCATGATCGCCCTCGCAATGGGCGTCGTCTTCGGTGTCATCCAGCTTGCGACTGCGGACAAGCTCGACAAGTTCCACGACCTCGTGCAGGAGACGCTCAAGACCGTGGGCCCGATCCTGTTCATCACCGCCGCCGGCGGCGTTCTGGGCAAGGTCATCTCCTCCACCGACATGGTGAACTTCATCAAGGAGCAGGCCGGCACGCTTGAGGCGCTCGGCATCTTCTTCCCGTTCCTGCTTGCCGCCATCCTCAAGACCGCGCAGGGTTCCTCCACCGTCGCCATCACCACGACGGCCGGCATCCTGGCCCCCGTCATGGCGACGCTCGGCCTGGATACCCCCGTCGCCGCCGCGCTCGCCGTCATGGCCATCGGTGCCGGCGCCATGACCGTGTCGCATGCCAACGACTCCTATTTCTGGGTGGTCACCAACTTCGGCGCCATGCAGCCCGACCAGGGCTACAAGACGCAGACCGTCGCCACGGGCATTCTGGGTGTGGCTGGCGTTCTCAACGTCTGGATCGTGTACATGATTTGCCAGGCAATGGGACTCGCCTAAAGGCCGTCCCGAGAGGAACCCGTGATGTACGAGAACTTCCTGATTGTGCCCGACTCGTTCAAAGGCACCATGAGCGCCATCGACGTGTGCCGCATTATGGCCGAGACGCTGCAGGAGCGCTTCCCCGAGGCCAAGGTCACCACCATCCCCATGGCCGACGGCGGCGAGGGCACGGTCGACGCCTTCTTGGCGGCCAACCCCGGTCAGCGCATCACCTGCGAGGTGTGCGGGCCCTATCGCGAGCCCGTCGAGGGCTTCTACGGCCTGCTCGACGACGGCACGGCGATCATCGAGATGGCGGCCTGCGCGGGACTGCCGCTTGTGGGCAAGAACCGCCGGGCCGACAAGACCACGACGTTTGGCGTGGGTCAGCTTGTGCTCGACGCGCTCGACCATGGGGCCAAGAAGATCATCATGGGCCTGGGCGGCAGCTGCACCAACGAGGGCGGCACGGGAATGGCGTCGGCGTGCGGCGTGAGGTTCTACGACGCGACGGGTGCGGAGTTCCTGCCGGTGGGAGGGACGCTCTCACATATCTCGCGCATCGACGTCTCGGGCATGAACCCCAAGCTCAAGGACGTCGAGATCATCACGATGTGCGACATCGACAACCCCCTATGCGGCGTGACGGGCGCCTCTGCCATCTTCGGCCCGCAGAAGGGGGCCACCCCCGAGCAGGTGGACATGCTCGACGCCGGCCTGGCGCACCTCGCAGCCGTCGTGAAGCGCGACCTGGGCGCCGACGTGCTCGACCTGCCGGGGGGCGGGGCAGCGGGCGGCATGGGCGCGGGCATGGTGGCCTTCTTTGGCTCGCACCTGCAGATGGGCACGCAGACCGTGCTCGATACCGCGCACTTCGACGACCTCGTGAAAGACGCCGACATCGTGTTTTCCGGCGAGGGGTGCTTCGACGGCCAGTCGCTGCACGGCAAAGTCGTCGTGGGCGTGGCGAGCAGGTGCAAGGCCGCGCACACCCCGCTCATCGCGGTGGCCGGAGTCATCGACGACACGGTGGTGCCTTCTGCCGCGCAGGCCGGCGTGAGCCACATCGCCTGCATCAACCGCACGGGCGTGCCGCTTGAGGTGGCGATCAAGCACCCACGTTCCAACCTGGCCCATACCATGGGCCTGCTGTCCGAGCTGCTGGCCACCCAAGATGAGGCGACCCTGCCCGCAAGGCTGCATCTGCACTCGCCGGCGGGGAGGTAGAGGGAGACCTGCCGTAATCAACGGTTTAGAGAGAGTGCAGCCAAGGCCTGTCTTCTCCATGCGTTTGCATGAGGAAGACAGGTCTTGGTCATTTTGAGCGAGATTGTGAGACAGTCAGCCGATGAGCACTCGCTTGCCTTTGAAGGCAAAGCCGTAGGCGCGGATACGGTCTTGGGGAATGCCATGCGCTTCAAGGCTTGCCGCGTAGCGTTTCTCGGCAATCTGCGCCTTGGCCGCAGCGACGGTCTCGTCGAGGCTCTTTTCGCGGCCGGGGTTGTACACCTTGAATTCGATGATGACGGCATCGTCGCGTTCGGGATTCAAGGGCTCGAGCATGACATCGTAGCGACCGTATCCGCTCTCGCGGTTCGACGTGACGATGTAGCGGCCGCGCAGCTCAACGAGCAGCCCGAGCACAAAGCCGTGATAAAAGCGTTCGGGTTCCCGCTCCGCCGGGCGGGTGCCTGAGTCGAATAGGCTGAACGTATCGAGGGCGACGTCGTTCATGTATCCGTTCATCGCATCGAGGTCGCCTGAAAGCAGCGCTTGGACAAACCCGTTGTAGTACGAGGCGCTTTGCTCGAACCAACCGCGAACCATCGTGTCGAAGCCGAGCGTTACCTCGCGGTTTGTCAGCGCAAGCTCATAAGTTCCGCCTTGGTCGATCGTTTGCCGGGACACGACCTTCAGATAGCCGTTGGCGAGCAGCAACGCCCATACGGCCCCCGGCTTGCTCGACAGCTCGCCGAAAGCGACTTGCTCGTCAAGGGTCTTGAAAACCGTCTCTCCTTGCAGAAGGTGCTCGAAATCCTCCTTGATCTGGGAGTCTCCCTCGCGTACGAGCCTGCTTGCCAGGGCGTTGCTGCTTGTGTTCGCCCAATACGGCTCCGCCTTGCCGTATTTG